>JBDUAM010000499.1:0-3832 GCA_040004655.1 Chthonomonadales bacterium
TGAGAATTTGCGTAAGCAATCTCCCGGGTCAAATGGTGAAATTGGGTTAACTGAGGCTGTTCAGGAGCACATCATGGAGGGTCGAAAGTATTTTGCAGTCCAACTTACAAATGGCGCACGAAGACGCGACATTGGTTCCTGGGATACTTATCTCCACGCTGTCGTCGATTATGCCCAAGCAGATATTGAATACAATTCACAGGGAGTAGATAGTTGAAAGGCATTATTATTGCTGGCGGTCTTGGAACACGCATGCGACCACTGACGTACTCCCGACCCAAACACCTTTTGCCGGTTGCAAATCGACCCTTCCTTGAATACCAGATTGAGCTCATGAAGAGCCATGGCATCGATGAGATTGTATTCGCGACTAACTACTTTGCCGATCTCATCGAAGCGCAGTTTGGCGACGGCTCATGCTACGGCTTAAAAATGAAATATGCTCTGGAAGATCGACCACTCGGTACTGCGGGGGCTGTTCGCAACGCATCAAAGGAACTTCCAAATGAAACGATTATCGTCTTTAATGGAGATATTCTCACTGACTTTAACCTGGGCGAGTTAATCCAGTTTCACAATGATCGAAATGCAGAAGCCACAATCGCGCTAAGACCAGTGAATCGACCGCATGCGTTCGGTGCGTTGAGTATGGATGAAACAGGACGTGTCACAAACTGGCATGAACCGACCGAAGAAGAGAAGAAGGCAGTCGCAGCTTACAAGGGCGAAAAGTCGGACGAAATCGACTATATCAATGCCGGGATATATATCCTCGCACCTGAACTTGTTGCATCCATTCCTACAGATCGACCAGTTTCCGTTGAGCGAGAAACTTACCCCTCGCTAATAAGATCAGGCGCCGGTATTTATGGCTATGCGCCAACAGGCTTCTGGTTGGATATTGGTCACCCTTCGCAATATCTGGCTGCAAACATGGCGGTTGCCAGCAAGAATGTTTCAACGAATGTTTTGTGGAGCAGCCAACCGGATGGTTTGTCGGTAGGAGAAAACTCGGTCATCGACGAATCTACTGTCCTTGGTCCTAACGTAACCATCGGACAAGGTGTCCAGATAAAAGGCAGCGTGCTTCTCGACGGCTGTAATGTACTCGATAACTGTGTCCTTGATGGCGTCATCTGCGAAGAAGGCGTTACGATTGAAGCAGACGTCTCTATTTCTGGCGGAGTTATTGCCGCGGGTTCCATCATCAAAAAGGGCACCCGACTCTAATTGCGACTTGTCTTTACCAATCACAAAATCCTATTCTATGCCTGTCCTGAGAAGGAGAATGGTCAATGAGAGTTCCCCTCGCGGACCTGGTCCAGCAATATTACTCAATTGAAGAAGAAGTAAATGCGGCTGTTCGATCAGTCATGACTTCGGCCCAGTTTATTCTTGGTCCAACAGTTATCAAGCTGGAAGAAGACATTGCGGAGTATAGTGGCGCAAAGTATGGCGTCGGTGTTAACAGCGGAACCGATGCAATCCTACTCGCGCTTATTGCGAATGATATCGGTGTTGGCGACGAAGTTATCACATCACCATTCACTTTCGTCGCGACGGTTGAAGCGATTGCCCTTATAGGCGCAACTCCCGTCTTTGCAGATATCGATCCGGCAACATTTAATCTCTGCTCAAAGAATGTAGAAGCGAAGATTACTTCTCGAACAAAAGCGATTATGCCTGTCGACCTCTTTGGCCAGATGGCGCCACGAGACGAGTTTGTGGCCCTTGCAGAGAAGCACGGACTCGAGATCATCTGGGATGCCGCGCAGGCAATAGGCGCGTCATACAACGGCAAACGCCTGGGTGAGTGGCCCGGAACCAGCACGCTTTCGTTCTTCCCAACGAAGAACCTCGGTGGAGCTGGCGATGGCGGAATGATTCTGACCAATAGCGAAACTATTCGGGACAGGCTAATTCAAATCAGGTTCCATGGCAGCGGCGGCGGATACGTTTACGCAAGAGTTGGGTACTGTAGCAGGCTCGATGCACTTCAGGCAGGTATTCTTGGCGTGAAACTCCCTCATCTGGATGCCTGGAATAACGGTCGACGAGTAAATGCGGAGCGTTATCTCGCTGGCATCAATTCGAAGTATGTTGTATTGCCATGTACTGACCCGAAAGCGCACCACATCTATCACCAGTTCACGATTCGAACCAAGCATCGCGCGGAGTTAATGGTCCACTTGAAATCAAACCTGATTGACTCCGGAATCTACTATCCACTTGCACTCCATCTTCAGGAAGCTTACAAGTATCTGGGATGCAAGGCTGGAGACTATCCGCATAGTGAGCAGGCGGCGGCGGAAGTCCTATCCATACCGATTCATCCAGGACTCACGACAGAGCAGATCAATCATGTCATCACTCAGATAAATGCATTTGCACCGTAAGCTTAATAGAATTACAGTGCCCACAAACCAAACCAAAGTAACCAAATTGTCCCTGGAGAGATATTGATGAGAGCGATGATCCTTGCCGCAGGAGTTGGCTCCAGACTTGATCCGCTAACCCGAAACGTTCCAAAGCCGTTGGTGCCGATATTGAATCGACCGGTGATGGAACACATCATTGATCTACTTCGAACGCATGGTTTCGATGAGATCATGGTGAACCTGCACTACCTTGGCGACAAGATTGAAGCTCATTTCGGCGATGGTAGCCAGCTTGGAGTTAAGATTCACTGGTCGCACGAAGACCAACTCTGGGGCGACGCAGGCAGCGTCAAGCGAGTTGAGGATTTCTTCAAAGACGAGACATTTCTGGTCGTTGGAGGAGATGATCTTGCCGACATGGACCTGACTCGACTAATCAAAACGCACCATGATAGCAAAGCGCTAAGCACAATCGCGCTGTCATTGGTCGACGATCCATCCGAATATGGAATTGTTCAATTGGACGACAAAAATCGAATCACCCGTTTTCTGGAAAAGCCCAAGGGCGAAGTGATCTTCTCCAATACTGCAAACACTGGGGTGTATGTCTTTGAGCCGGAAGTCTTTAACTATATTCCGAAAGACACTTTCTACCTTTTTGGCAAGACCCTATTCCCTCGCCTACTGGATGAGAACTGCGCATTGTTTGGTCACCTAACCGCGAGCTACTGGAAAGATGTAGGCAATCTTGACGTCTATCGCCAAACTCACTTTGACTGTCTTGCCGAGAGAGTTGCCATCAACTTCCCGATGAAGCAGATTCGCAAACATGTCTGGGTTGGCGAGAACGTCGAGATTGATCCCACTGCCGAAATAGGCAGCCATGTCGCCATCGGGGACAATTGCAAAATTGGCGCACGAGCCAAGGTCCTCGAAAATACAGTTCTCGGAAATAACTGCGGTGTCGAAGCAGGCGCGACCGTCAAGGAGAGTATTCTCTGGGATGGCGAGATCGTGCAAAAAGACACATGGCTGGAACGGTGCGTCGTGGGCGTCAATTGTCACGTAAAAACCAATGCAGCCATCTTCGACGGCGTAATTGTGGATCCAAATCGTAATTCCTGACGTCTCTTTGTCACGGTCCAAATATACGGCGCGTGGCGTCAACACCAAACAATCGGGGTACGGGGAGTAGCTTGAGAATGAATGCTGAAATGACTGCGCTCGAAGAACGAATTGCTAAGATCCGCAACCTGAACCGAATTGGCTCTGTGATCGACTGGGACATGCAGACGCAAATGCCATCTGGTGGCTTCGGCGCACGCTCAGAACAGATGGCTACACTTACCGAGATTTCCCACGAATTGTTTGTGGCGGATGAGACCCGAAAAGTTCTTGAAGCAGCAGAAAGTAGCAATCCCCAGGGCGAACACGATGCTAGATCGTTAGAAATC
>JBDUAM010000088.1:0-3826 GCA_040004655.1 Chthonomonadales bacterium
CACTTGGTTCTGGCCTGGCGCCCGGCCTCACCAGCATAAAGTAGGTTATGCAGACCACCACTACCGTTGCGAGTATACCTTTCAGTATATTCAGCCGATTGGTTTTGTTTTTCATATCATTCCGTCTTCTGACGCACAGAATCGAATGGATGCCGCGCTGAAGATTAATCTTCAGCACGGCATTATTCGTATCGATTATGGATTTCCGGATTTGCCATCGCTTGAAGGAACTTTGGGAGCGCCCTTCTTAGCCATAGGCCCGTCATAGAAACCTGGAGCAGTTGGCTTGTCATCTTTCGCTGGACACCCTGCAAGCAGAGAGCCTACAAATATTGCAGCGATGAAAAGAAGACCGGACCGCAGCGCCATACGATTTTTTATCATTTTACGATGCCTCCTGTCGAATCTTAGTTATTTGTCGACGTCGAAGTATCGCTTATACCAGCAACCCGTTGCATCCTTGTCGAGGTATCGCTCGGAGTTTCGAGTGATTCGCTTTGCATGGGTGTCCATGAAGATATGGTTTCCACCGCCCTGGTGGGCGTTCGCTGATTCGCAGCCCATGGTGGTTCCAAAGCTGTATGAAGCGTTGTTAAGGACGCCAGTCATACCATCGGAGACGATGGCGGATTCAGCGGGTCGCTGAATTTCAGCAAGGCTCATGATGCTGACACGTACGTCACTGCCTGCGAACACATACGAAGGATCGACCTGCGTGCAGCTTCCACCAGCGGCAGCTCGTCCAAATCCGATGCCGTAGTTGGCATGGTACCATCGTGCGGGATAGTAAATAGTGATAGGATCATCATCGCAGTCTGGTGCAGCAGCAGATAAGCTCATTGCGGCCGGGTTAAAGGATGGACAGGCCATCATGCCCTGAGCCTTAATATTGCTGTAGGCGGAGGTTGGTGGATCGACCGGGGCGCCATTTTTGATGTACGGTTGAAGCAATTGCGGCCAGCCATTCAGGTCATGACGGAAGTTGTCCTTGGGGATGCCGGTTCGCTGGAACCATGGAACAATTGTTTCATCATAGTCCTGGCTGTACATGTAGAGGCCGGTACCGATCTGTTTTGCGTTGCTAAGGCAGGAAATAGCTCTTGCCTTTTCACGTGCCTGAGCAAAAACAGGGAAAAGAATTGCAGCAAGAATCGCGATAATTGCGATGACGACGAGAAGTTCGATAAGGGTAAATCCTCGTCGAATAATGCGGGTGTTACTCATGACTTTCCTCCAGATTTTTCGATTTACAGCAGTTGAATAGGTGAGAGCCTCTTGGCCGATACAACATTAAGGGGGACAGATCGGTATCAGCCATCCGTACCGGGGGTGGTACAGAAATAGAAGAATGAGAGCAGCGATGCTGACGCGATTATGGAGTCACCCTTGACTTAAGGCACACTATAACACCACTCTACGTTAAAATGCAAGGAAAAATTAATAAAATAACAACATTTGTTTATTAAAATGTTAATTTGAGCGTAAAGGCGTCAGAAAATGTTTTCTGACACCCTCACTTTTTTACATTCTTGCGGTTTCAGATCGCTTCTCTTCGCGTCGCCGCGTACTGGCATCCAGGATGCGTTTTCGCATTCGAATGTTCTTTGGTGTAACCTCCACCAACTCGTCCGGACCAATGTATTCAATGGCCCTGTCGAGTCCCATGATAGTAAACGGAGTCAATCGAACACCAACGTCACTGGTGCTGGATCGCATGTTGGTAAGATGCTTGGTCTTACAGACGTTGATCTCAAGATCGCCCTCGCGCTGATGCTTGCCGACGATCATTCCCTCGTATACGTCAATATTCGGGCCGACGTAGAGTGTGCCGCGAGCTTCTGCATTACTCAGGCCATAAGGAGTTGTTACACCCGTTTCAGTGGCAAGCAGCGAGCCAGACTTCTCAACGGATATCTCGCCATGCAGCGGTTGAAAGCCTGCAAACAGCGAGTTGAGTACTCCCGTTCCGCGCGTCAACGTGATGAAATCAGAGCGGAATCCGAGGAGCCCGCGAGTCGGTACACGGTACGTAATATGTACCACACCGTTGCCCGGTGAGTTCATATCGAGCATTTCACCTCGGCGCTGACCGAGCTGTTCGATCACCGGACCCATGTAGTCTTCCGCGACGTCGATGCGGACTTCTTCAATCGGTTCGTTGATCTTCCCGTCTATCTCTTTGTAAATAACTTCCGGTTGGGAAACCTGTAGTTCGTACCCTTCGCGGCGCATTGACTCAATCAAAACGGCCAGGTGAAGTTCTCCTCGTCCGCTGACAAGGTAGGCATCCGGGGTGTCGCTCTCTTCAATTCGAAGGCTGACGTTCGTCTCCAACTCTTTGAAGAGTCGTTCACGCAGCTTTCGGCTCGTACTGAACTGGCCCTCGCGACCGGCAAACGGTGAGGTGTTCACCGAGAAGGTCATTCTCAACGTCGGCTCGTCGACAGCAGTAACTGGCAGTGGAGTTGGATTGTCTTTGTCGGTAATCGTTTCGCCAATAGTGATATCGGCAATGCCCGTCACCGCAACAATGTCGCCAGCTTCCACTTCCTGCGTTTCGGACCGCTTCAGGCCTTCGTAGACGAAAAGGCTGGCGATTCGACCCGGTCGATGTTCGCCGGACCGCGTTACGTAAGTTATGTTTTCGCCCTGCTTGATAGTGCCGGCAAAGACTTTGCCAATGGCGATTCGACCGCGATAATCATCGTAGTCGATGGTGCTGACGAGCATGGCAAGCGAGGCATCAGGATTGGAATGTGGCGGAGGAATTTCTCGCACAATCGTCTCAAAGAGCGCTCGCAGATCGTCTCCCGGTTTGGCGGGATCCATGGTGGCAAACCCGAGCAGTCCATTGGTATAAACAATGGGGAAGTCGAGCTGCCGATCGTCCGCTTGTAGCTGTACGAACAGGTCGAAAGTGCCGTCGACCACGAAGTCGAGTCGAGCATCCTGGCGGTCGATCTTATTGACCACCACAATGACCTTATGGCCGGCCTGGAGAGCCTTCTGCAGTACAAATCGCGTCTGTGGCATCGGGCCATCGACGGAGTCTACGAGCAAGAGGACGCCGTCCACCATACTCATAACACGTTCTACTTCGCCACCAAAGTCGGCGTGGCCTGGAGTATCGACGATGTTGATTTTTACACCAACGTCAGGCGTCTCCTCCGGGAAGAACATGACGGCCGTATTTTTTGATACGATCGTGATTCCGCGCTCGCGCTCCTGATCCATGCTGTCCATGACGCGTTCGGCAAAATTCTGGTTGGCACGGAAAACATTTCCCTGTCGAAGCATGCCATCGACGAGGGTTGTCTTACCATGATCTACGTGTGCAATGATTGCAATATTTCTTATGAGACGCTTATTCAACGATTGACCCCTATCTCTTTTGAACCGGAATATGATACCAGATTTTTGCCATTTACGTATTCACTTGTATATGTAAATGTTAACGATTGGTTATACGCAGCGTTTTGTCACGAGTTGATTTGCCACCAAACCGACCGATCAACTGCCTTCGGCGAAATCCGAAACGAGGTACAATAGTCGATGAAACCGTGCTCGTATGCCGCGAGGCGGTTCTTTTTGACTCACACGCTGGCGACAATAATTTTGATGGATCGGGAGTTGTTCGGATATGCTGCTCGGAACGCAGAAAGTTAATCGCAAGGGACATCTGGAGATCGGGGGCTGCGACACAGTGCGCCTCGCCGAAGAATTCGGAACTCCGCTATATGTAATGGATGAGGCCGATATTCGGCGAAAATGCCGTGAGTACAAAGCAGCGTTTGAAGAGCGATATCCGAAGAACGTCATCTGCTTT
>JBDUAM010000608.1:0-3824 GCA_040004655.1 Chthonomonadales bacterium
CTGGTACTTCCTGGACGGCACGGAGGCCATATGGCAGGACGAGACCACTCCGCTCCCAATGGACCTTGTTCCCGGCGCTGAGGCGACGGACATGCTGGCATATGTGACTGCGCCGCCACACGACGGTGTTTACTGGCTTGAATGGGATATACGAGTTGGCGAAACATGGACAAGCACCATTCCTTCCACCAGACCCTATGAAACGGGGCTACATCTGGTTGAAGTCGTAAAGGGTCGATCTTATTCTCTGGATCTCGATAAAGGTTTCAATTTCGACGGAGTGTCCGGAAACAATCCCCGCGACGGGAATTTTGACGGGATCGGAAGAACTATTCCTGCAGAACTGCTTCCACCATATACATCGTCCGATGTGGCGCCTGCGATGTTTAATCTTGCGGCCCGAGGAATTGGTCTCGACTCTTCAAAGCGTATTAGCTTCAGATGGCCGGTAAAGGCGGACAAACAGTTCAATATGGTACAGTGCGTGGGACAAAAGCTCTCTATGGGAGAATTGAAAAAGATTGAGGTCTCCAAATTTGTTCACGTGCTTGCTGCATCCACGAAGAGCGACACCATCGGGGCGTTCACGATTGTATTTCAAGATGGCACGCAGCAGTTGGCAACGTTTTTGCTTAGCAAATGGGATGCTCCACCGGTACATGGCGAAGAGGTGGGTTGGTACTGCCGGTACAGTCGAACGCAGCTGGGCGATGCATATGATCATCCGGTGGCGCTCTTCCACTACGTGATCAAAATAGGGGACCAAAAGAAGGTAGCAGCCATCATCCTGCCAAACAAGCCGGAGATAAAGATAGCCGCCATCACGATGGAGAAGTAGTACTCAGACGTAGAAACGGCCACCATTCCCAAGGGAGCGGTGGCCATTTCTTCGTCTGCATATCGTAAGCTATTTGGTGTTGGTTGCTCTGCCAACAGGCTTGTTGAACTGGTCTTGCCAGAGCAGGCTCTGTACTGCTTTTAGCGAATCAGCTGTGATCTGAGTCACTGTTGAATGGTTTGCAGCAGCGTCTTCTGGCTTAAACGCAATAAGCGTTACGTTTCGCGCCATCAGCTTTGTACCATCCATGCTCTTTCTGAGTTCGTACATTTGTAGACCATCGTCAAACAGTGAGTTGATCAAATCACACGCAGACTTTGCTCGATCTGCGCCCTTTGAGTCTGACGTGTCTGCTAAGTTTGCAATGACTGTTTTATACATTTTCACCTGTGCAACAGGTGCGCCGTTTAGCATAACTGTGGCAACAAGCGCTTTTGCCTGCGGGTCGACTTCTCGTCGATGCACAGCAATTTTCAGGTCCTCCAATTCGGCAAGAGCGGACTGTGCTCGTTCCGGGCTTGGCGGGTGAGTTCGAAAGATGCCGAGTTCATGTTCGGGACCCCGAGTTTCATCGCGGGCTAATCGTTCCATGAACGTGAGTAATCCGACGGGGCTGTAACTCGTGTGGGTGAGGTAAATCATACCCGCCTGGTCGGCATCCTTTTCTGCTTCAATGCCGTACGAGTTGAGTTTCGCAGTCATGTAAAGTTGCATCGCCATCAGGCTTTTGGCGGTACTGTCCGCTTTGTCTTTGCTGATCATAGCGGTACCGATAACAGCAAGTAGCCCCGGAATCTGCATTTTTCGCTGCTCGGCAAGCAACTTCAGCATATGGTGGTGCGCGGCATGTGCAACTTCGTGAGCCAGGACTCCTGCGAGTTCATCGTCTGAATGAACGTAGTCAATCAAACCCTTGTGGACGTAGATGAATCCACCCGGTAGGGAGTAAGCGTTCACGTCTTTATCATCAACCACTTTGAAGGTATAGATGAATTTCTTTACGTTTGACGAACCCCAGTGCGCTGGAACCATTATTTCATTTGCGACGGTTGCAATTACCTGCCCAATTTTGTTAACGCGCTCGACGATAGCAGGGTCCGTAATGAGCTTGACCTCTTTCTCATTCTCGGCTGCGCCATCTCGACCAAGTTTAACCTCTGGATCATCTTTTGGTTTATCCCTGGTCTGAGCCGACGCATGGAAAGGAGACAGCAGGGCCATTGCGCAAATTGTAAGCAGTATTGATCGAAATCGCATCAACAGAACTCGCCTCTGCCCTCTTGGGGCTGGTAGAATATGGACGGTGGAAATGGAATGTCTAACGCACGAGAACCATTTCCAGAAATAACAATCTCTATAATATATACGACGGGCATCATACATTAATGTTTCACTCCCATAAAATATTTATACGAATTAACCTTTTTGTCGTTTTCCCGGCGTTGTCTGCCATTGGTTGCTTCGGCGATACTCGAACGGATCGGTTTCCTCTTATCGCTACCCAGAGTGAGCTCTCCAAAATCGGTGTGGTCACTGCTTTTCAATCCACTCATCAGGTTATTCTGGTTGAAGAGGATGAGGGCGTGGATGACCAGCGAGATACCCGAAACACAGGTCTGTTCAAATGGAATTGCGGCGTCTATATTATGGACCATAACGTCCTCGCAAGGCGATTCGTAGTTCATGCGCCGGATAAAGCTGCCGCTCTGACGGGGCAACGGGTTGCGAAATGGATGTCGCATCTCTGGTCGATTTCAGAGGACCACTTTGGAACAGCACCTACCAGGCTTCGATCTACCACCATTGACGTTTGGCTAACTCGCAGCGGCGACCCGGGCGGCGAGCAAAATCGGTCTAACATCTACATATACAATCTTGGAACTGATCGAACACCTATTGAATGGACCCGAGAACTTTCTCACGAATACGGTCATTATCTTCTGCCCGGCGCAAGTGGGTACACAGATCCAGAGAATTGGTCTAACGGAATTCTTGGTGAGCGAATGTTCTTGCTCTGGATGCAGCAAGCTCTTTCAGCACGCAAAATCGCGCTGGAAGATTTGCCGTTTGTCACTCCGAAGGAGATTGCCGAATATTGTATGTTGCAACCGAAGGCGCTGATTGATCGATTTGCCGCATCAGGTCCTGATAAGATTGTGCTATTGGGTACGGACAAATCTGCAATGAATGCCTTTACGGCGCTAATTCTTGCAATTGACCAGGTCTACGGGTCAAAGACGTTAACGGAGATACTCGAATACCTGCCTCCTATCACAAATGCGCAGGGAGCTCGTGGCAAGGATTTTTTGGAAGCCATTCAACGATGGCAGACCAGTCAATTCGCGTTTGTCACTAACGTTGTCGTCGGCATCAATCGTATTTATCTGGCAAAGGGTGAATATTCCGTCGCCTCAGAAAAGGCTTCTCCTGAAATAAAGATTCCAGATGCAGTCATCACCCGGGAGGGTGATGAATTGCACCTGAAAATTAAAGTTGACGGCTGGAAGACACTTACCGCCGCACGAGCCGGACAACTTCGCTGGCGTAAGTTGTAACCGAAGCTATTTCAACAATTCATCTATCAGTCGGAAACCTTCGTCAATCATAGGCACTTTTTCGTAAGCGGCACGCTCATCATATGGCGCTCGGACACGACTCTGATTGCCTTTGGAATCGTACAATAGGTAGGGCACCGGACAACCTTTGTGACCTCGCGTTGATACGGGTGTGGCATGGTCCGGGACGATAAGCATTCGATAATCGTCTAGGCCTTTCAGGTCATCGATCATTGGCCCAATAACCTTCTTGTCAATGTTCTCAATCGCTTCGATCTTCTTTTCTATGCTTCCCAGGTGGCCAGCTTCGTCCGGCGATTCCACGTGAACCCACACAAAATCATGCTTCTTTAATTGCTGGATGGCTACCCTTGCTTTGGATCGGTAATCGGTATCGAAATAGCCTGTTGCTCCAGGGACATCCGGGATAT
>JBDUAM010000596.1:0-3819 GCA_040004655.1 Chthonomonadales bacterium
GTTCTCGCTCCAACAACTACTGGGCCACAGCAGCCTTCACATGACGAACAGATATGTTGCTCTTGCCCAGGCCGATATGGAGAACCAGCATCGGCAATTTAGCCCTGTAGACAGGATGATAAGGTAAGTACGGCAGGAATAGAAGCCTATGTTTGGGGGGCCGAAACTATTCGGCCCCCACTTTATTGTTGTCAATTTTGGAGCCTTCAGTTTGCTTTTTGTCGTAGCTTCTTTTTGCTTTTATTCGATTTGCTTCGCTTCTACAATATGGACTACATACCTTCAAACTGCCTGCCCTGGGCTTTCGATCCTTTGCGACAAAAGGTTGACCACAAATGTCACAGATATAACATCCCGACGTCCCCGTCATTGCAGCAAACAATTCGAGCCCAACAGCTGCATACAGGCGACTTGGGCGAATTGGTTCTTTGATCACGGAGAATTCATTAGACAGGGACTCTGCATTGTTGAGACCTTCTATTTCCGCAATATGGTGGATGTAATCAAGTACATCTTCCCTGTTGTAAAATCGACAGGCATCCCAGGCAGTCGGAAGTGCTTTTATGGTAACGATCGGATATATCGTTCCCAGCCCGAAATCGAGATGTAGACCTAATGGACACGAATCCAACCACAAGTTTATGGCCTGAAACATGGCTACTTTATGGCCATTTATGCCGATATGCTTTTCCACGAGTTTCCGCCAACCGATCTCTGGAAAGTTACTTTCCTCTTCAGTCTGATGATATGCCAACTCACTTACGCGGTCATTTGGAATTACACCCAATCTCAAGTAAGCTGCAACCGATAGCAGGGCTACAGTTTGTTTTGCAAATTGCAAATAGGCTTCAACATCCTCGCAAAGCATTGTAGTGAACCAACGAAGCGGCGTACCCATATCGGCGCCTTCCTCGTTTACCAGGTTCTGGCCGTCAGGTCCCACGTGTCCCTGAAACATGGGGACAGTGGGAAACAATCCTAAAGGTGACCATTCATGGACAAAGGAACATACGATGCGACTTATCGCGCGTTCGGCTTTGCGTGTAACCGCTGTGTATGGCGGCAACTGCTGTGATCTTGTACGACTGATTTCGTGATTAAGTAGTACGCGATCTGACATTGGCAGGTGCTTTTCGATATCAGAATAGAGTTTAACCACAGCTTTTAAGCATCCCTCACTCGATTTCCCTTCTCTTTTCGGCAATTCTATCCAAGTGACAATATTTTTGTAAACGCCCTCGGCCGACAGAACTTGATTAGCCGACACTGATCCAGCCAGCTTCAATTCAAGCGCGATATTGAATGGGGGTATCAGGTTTTTTGCGTCCCGGTATTTTATTGCCGAAAGTTGCATATGTGCGTCCAATTTCATTTAGGCCTCCAATTTGACTAGGTTTCATTTCTATTCGCGTTCTTACCAATAGTCTTACCAATCACAAGTGAAGTTCTGACATACCCCCTGTATTATCCTCTTGCTCGCGAACTTTTGACGGACTTTCATCGATGCAGATTTCGCATAGATCGAACTCCTCAGTGATGCCGACGATGGTCGCCATAGCAAACAACAACATGGACCCACTCAAGAAACGGCCGGCAGAGAAGGCACGCATATCAGCGGGTTTGAGCTTGACTCAAGCCGCCAACCTGGCACGCGTGTGCCCGAAGTACCTGCTTGCGGTAGAGCGCCGTGGGGGCGCCTCTTACCGATTGGCCACGCGACTGGCAAAGATATACGGTGTCAGCGCAAACCTGTTCTTGTATGGGCCAAAGGGCATCGAGACGCCCTGCAAGCCATAGCAACGGGTCGGCCCCAGATCTTTGGGGCCAAACCTGAGACGTCGGAAAGGGTGTTCCATTAGGTTGACCCAAACTCAACCGCCTTAAACCAACTCAAGTACGTTAATGGAGTGCACATCTGGAGGAACGAGCCCGAAGCTTGTTTGTCAGTGGAATCAGTAGAGATTACGCTGAGCGGTTTACGACTTCTCTGCAACGCGAGGGACCTGACGATACATCGACGGTGGTTACAGAAATAACCACAACCTAACATGAAACGCTACCAGGAAATGGACCAACAACCACACTTTCGAGGTTACTCGCTTCCCACGAGCAATACGACCTACACACCGAATCAGTTTTTCGATGTGGTTCTTCGGCATGGCTCCCGGGGAGTGGTTCGTTTGGTAGCGTTCATGATCCGCAAGACATTGGGCTGGTCGGATGAGAACGGTCTGCCGCAAGAGACCGAGGTTCATTTCTCCTATCGCCAGTTAGAACAAACGGCCGGCATCGGCCACAGCATGATTCGGAGTGCCATCGATGAAGCGGTGAAAGCGCGATATATCCGCTGCATCCAGGCGGGCGTTGTTAATAAGCCCGGCGTGATGGGAAACCCATCGCTTTATGAGTTAAACTGGGACGAGCGAGATCAGTACATCACCGACCCGACTGACTTCGCAGGTTTCTATGCGAAAAACGGCAATCTGACCTACATCCCCAACGATTTCTTCGACTACGCTATCCCGACCGAGACGCTCGCGCTGGTTCGAGTGGTCGGCGCAATTATTCGTTACACGATTGGGTTCCAGACACGCTTCGGCTTACGTCGTCAGAAAATCGCCATGTCAATTACAGGGATACAGAGGAAGACCGGGATCAAAGGTAGGCAGCACGTTATTCAAGCTCTTCGGGCGGGAATAGCGGGTAACCATATAGTTCGCCTCGAAATGGGCTTCTTTGATCCTGAAGCAGGGAAGGATAGCCACCCTGCAGTCTATGGCATCAAGTGGCTGGACACTACTGCCTCGATTGAAATTGCAAGCCAGAGAGGGGATACTCCGAAAAGGTTACCGAGAACGCCAGATACACCGAAAAGAATACCGGGACGCTCCGAAAACGTTACCGAGGGACGCACCGAAAAGGTTACCGGAGAACGCACCGAAAAGGTTACCGATATAGAAATAACAGTAAATAACACCTCTATAAACAACAACAACAGAAGCAGCACCGTACGTGAAGCGTCTCTTGTTGCTGTAGGTGTTGCTGACGTTTTAGATTCGTCTTCGGCTAATTCAGACGCCTCCGAAATTCTGCTAAAAGAAATAGGCTTTGACCAGCTGACCGCACGCCGGTTAGCCGCGGAGAATTCTGGAGATGTCATCCGCCAGCAGTTGGCTTGGCTTCCCAAACGAAACTCCAGCCGAAACCGGCTCGGAATGCTCCGTCGGGCCATTGAAGAGGACTGGCCGGCTCCGGTGGTCGCAGATGCAAGTCACCAATCTGCCGTTACAGAAGGTTCTGATTCACCTGCGAGACATTTCGCCGCAAACTTCTATGCTGGTTGGGCAGGAAACCCTGGACGATCTGCAGCGCCACCCTCAGCTAATGATCTTAACGCCGCTGAACCGTTTGTGCAGATGCTTTTGGATGTCTCCTCAGATCCGTCCCAGGCTGGCTCCTGGGGACGTGAATTTGGCACGTATGCGCGAAAGATGGAACAGGATAACAGGAAGGCATTTGGCTCACTCGTTTACGCCCTACGTACGCAGGGAGATTCCTTCTTTGTATCTTGGCGAGAGAGACAGAAGCAACAGATAGCAAAAACGAGCTCCGCGGCCATCAAAGCACACAAAGAGCGATACAATGAGCAATACCAGACATACCTTCGTGCACGCCATGAAGAAATTCGCATCGACGAACCTGAGGCCTACTTGCTGTTTTCAACAGATGAAGACGAACAACGAAACAAGTTCAAAAGAGGCATGTTCGCTAATTCCAAGGGTGCGCTCCTCATCCTGGAGATGCTTGACCGGGAGAAGG
>JBDUAM010000311.1:0-3811 GCA_040004655.1 Chthonomonadales bacterium
CTTTATGATAGTGACCGCCTGACATTTGATTCGAATCCCCCGCGACTCCAGCTCATTATACCTGCAGCTATACAGCTTTACGCGGCTATTTCGGGATGCTGAACCGCAGCAGCAGGTGCATTCTGCAGAGGCGCCATGCTTGCCGGACGAACCCGGTAACTCTCCACGGCACTTTTCACGGAATCGTACGTCTCAAATAAACGACTAACTCCGACGCGCTGCAAAACAACGCTGGCGTGCGGCTTCAGCATGGCGAGGCGGACATCTCCATTGTGCTTCATTACTTCACCCAGGCAGCACAGGAGAAAAGCAATCTCAGATTTCCCCACAGACTCGAGTGCAGAGCAATCGACGACGATACGAGGATGCCGTCTCTGGACAAAAGACTCAACAAGCTCGACCAGACCATTGAGGTTAGCAGCGGACACTGACGTCGGAAGTTTCATTATGTTGATAGCGCGCTCTCGTAGAATCATTTTCAATAGCCCCTATGAATTTGGTATCGATGAGACAGGTCTTACAAAACAGATCGGGATGCTTTTTTGGGGAAATCCCCAGAATTGCAAACAACGGGTATTTCTGGATATGTTCCTAACGCACGTAGAAGGTTGCTACCGTATCTAACGAGATTGAAGACGTTGGTCTTGTACCAGCAGCACTGCGTCATGTTGGTTGACAATCCGCAGACAAACTTCAGATTTTCAGTTTTTTGTTCCAATACCCCCGCCACCAGTCGATGATTTCCGTCAAGAATCGTTAGAGGACCTGATTCATCTGTGCCGATGAGGATCACTGGGCCGGTAACGAAGGCTTCTGAGGCAATAGCTTCTCGAATCCTCGATATCTTGAGAAAGAACGAATCATTGAGACCTGAGGTGCGGCGGTCAATCCGCTTGGCCACCGCTTTAATTTGGTAGCGACCGCGTGCTGTCAGCACCCAATGGGCTCGAGGAAACACGCGCAGTTGATCAAGATCCGCAGCTTGAATTTCTACCTCGAACCACTGCGTGTCGTGCGGAAGCTCGTTCCAAAGAGCACCATGATTCAACGTCAATAGCGCCCGACGTGTCCTGCACTGAATCTCATCGTCGAAGTCTGGGCTGAAGACGATCGGGCGAAGGGTTTCGCCGTACTTGGCATAAGCGGGCTTGTCGAACTCACTCTGAAGGAAACCCGCAATCACCTCGTCTTCGGTGATACGCCGGCTCAAGCGCAATTTTCTGTGCGCGTCCGTAGCAATGGTTGCACTTCGACGGTTCTCCAGGACGAAGAGTGTCCCGATAACAAAAAGGAATGCCGTCAGCAGAATCAGTTGAACCAGGATCACTTGTCTTAGCGATGAGTGGTATTTGCAGATTCCGCCAATCAACACAACGCTGAAAATAAGCTGAAACCAGTTGGTATTGGCAATCTTGTAGGACATCTCATAGGTCATCACCACAACACTGAGGCAGTAGACGATCGTGGAGATGGCATAAAGCGATAGAAGCTGTGAGAAACCGTAGGGGCCGACAATCAAGAACCCAGAGCCGAAGAGCGAGGCCCAAACCGAAGATGGAATGAGGCGTAAAGCCACGGCCATAACCACCCCCATGGAGAGAACAAGTAGTAAAGCGGTTCCAATAAGGGAAAAACTTTTCCTGTCCTCTGCCTTGGTACTTGCAACTACGGGGAACATGCTGTTGACGATTGCCGAGGAGCAAGAAAAAATCACGCGGCCTACCATAGCGATTGCGGCGTAAATCCCCGCTTCCCGCGGTGAGAAGAAGTGCTTGACGAGGACAATGTCGCAGTTATTGATCAAAACCTGCCCGGCGAAGAAGAGCGCGGCATGTGAAACTTCGCGATAAGCGAGCGCAAACGAGAGAGGATTGGCGCCATGACTCAATAATTTGGGGGCAATTGCAGCATAAGAGACCGCGATTGCCAGCGAGTTTGCGAGAACTACGCCCGCCACATCAAAGCCCAGCCAAACCATCAGAAGAGAACCCAGAAGCCGGGCCACTCCTTCTAAAACCATATTTTTTGCTAACTTACGGAAGCCAAACGCGCCTTGGATGTAGCCTCGTCGGCATCCAAGTGGAACATAGAATGCGGCCCCCAGAGCAAGCATCACAACGAGCGATTTATTGGGCAGGTCGAGATATTGAGAGATTTGGCCCTGAAACAGAATCAGCCCGAGAGCTACCGAGATCCCGCAGATCCAGCCTGCACGCTGCAAATCCTTATAGGCAGCGTCGCGGTTAGCGTTGTTGCTCTGCTTAGCAACGATCTTTGTCGCAATCATCTGAAAAGAAAGGGTTACTGCAGATATCAGTGTGAGAAGCGTTAGCAACGCGTTCGCGTTACCGAAACCATTGGGCCCCAGAAAATGAGCCACTATCACGTTGTAGGCGAGGTTGACAGCAGCCACAAAGGAAGAGCCGGAAAGCAACACTATGCTTCCAGAAAGAATCTTTTCCTTTAATCCACCTTCACTAGGAGACAGTCGGGTAAGCAACGGATATTTCCTTCGATTCAAGTTTGCAGTTGGCCACTCCTAACCCGCTGCTAATACGAGATGTACCACTTAAGTGTTATTGCGTACCACTTAAGAGTTATTGCATAAATTATATTCTGATGAGTCAGACTGCATAAATTATGCAGCAATTTTTGGGCCAAAAGGCCATTCAAGGGTGCCCACCAGCCCGGCAAACAAATGGAACAAGCGATATGAAGTTGGTCTGAAAAGTCTCCGGCAGGCATCTGCTAAACTGTTAAAAGGGCACCTCAGCAGGTAGACAGGCTATTCCTTAATGTCATTACCCTATTTTTCTTGGTTCGGCCTGTGCGTTTTGCTTTTATTTCGCGGCTGTGGATGTTCTCGCGCTGTGGAACTCAAGTACAAAGCTGTCGGAAGCTCTCCGATGAAGCTCGCCCTCTATGAAGCCTGGTTTGGACTACCCAGCCATATTGCGGTCGGGTATTCCAGTAAAGATCCAGAAAATATCCGCAGCCAGATCGATCATGCGAAGCGACTCGGCATCGCAGGATTTGTTGTGGACTGGTACGGAAATCGCGAGCCCTTTATCGATCAGAGCTACGAAGTGCTCCAAAAGGTGGCCAGTAAGAACAAATTTCAGGTCGCAATGATGTACGACGAAAGCGACACCGAGGAAGGTGCGACCGATCTGGTTTTGGCAGATCTGACGTACTTTCACGAACGCTACCTGCTTTCCAATTCGCCAGGCCATGAGGCTTACCTCACCTATGAGGGCAGGCCAGTTATCTTTGTCTTTCCGCACGGACACCACACGGATTGGGCTCAGGTAAGGGCTGCGGTCAACAAGTGGAGTTCTCCCCCATGGCTCATCCAGGAGAATCTTCCTGGACCCCATCCGGAGGCATTCGACGGATTTTACCCCTGGATTAACCCTGGGCCTGATGGTTGGGCCTCAGACGGAAGGAACTGGGGTGACCGCTATCTCAAGGATTTTTACAAGAACATGGCTGAGCGATATTCCGACAAGATCGTGGTGGGTGGCGTGTGGCCCGGGTTTGATGATTCCAAGGCATCTTGGAGTCTTAACCGTCGTATCTCGGATCGCTGTGGACAGACTTATCGTGAAGGGATGGATCTGTGGAAGCAATATTTTCCTGCCGGGCAGGTCATCCCTTTCATGCTGATCCAGACCTGGAATGACTACGAAGAAGGATCCCAGATTGAAACCGGAATACCTTCCTGCCCCACAGCGCCCGCCCCAAAGTTGTGAATGAGGCGTTGCAGGAAATGGCGGCAAGGCGCGGGTCGTAATCGAAAATATCGCGGACC
>JBDUAM010000336.1:0-3807 GCA_040004655.1 Chthonomonadales bacterium
CATAACCGCGGGTGAAGAAGAGTCGCTTCGCTTCGTCGATGGAACCCTGCGGGGTCGACCTTAACGCACCTGCTGTAAGTTCCGCCGTGTTGTCCATTAGAATAGCCGTTCGATGTGGGCCTCCAAAGAAGTTTCCGGGACCACCACCACCAACCATGCCAACACGCATTTTACGAAGTTCGCCCATGAACTGACTCCTGAAAAAATATTGATAACCAACCGCACATCGTGTGATCTATGGCAGGCACAAACGGACGCCAAGAATACCTTCGTTCATCCACGAATCCATTTCAACAACCGGGGGGTCACTTCCTGCGTTTGGAACGTATTAATATGGTTTATTGGAGAGACACAACGGCCAATTTGTTATGAATATCCATCTAATGGTGGATCGAGAAGTCAATTTGAAATTTCGATGATTTGTCCATCATATGAAAGTTGAGCATAACTGGGAAGCGTTGCGTTCACAACATCGTGGTCGAAATCGTGAGAGAGGTGTGTAAAGAATGCCTGTTTCGGTTTGAGGATTTCCACAATGGCGACCGCCTCATCCAGCCCAAAATGAGTGCTGTGTGGCCTGAACCGGACTGCATCAAGTATAAGAGTGTCGAGCCCCTGGAGCAATTCCATGCTGGAAGGCGGAATATAATTCGTGTCGGTCACATAAGCGAACTTGCCGAAGCGAAATCCATTCACCGGCAGGCTTCCGTGCATAACCGGCACTGTCTGGACCGGGAAATCACAGACCATCGTCACTTCTTCAAGGGGCTGCATAGATATTCGAGGCACACCCCCACCCTGCTTTGGCGGATCAAAGATGTAAGGATAAATTCGCCGGATGTCAGCTTGATGATCTTCGTTTGCGTACACCGGAATCACGTCCCCGCTCAGGTCATTGAATCGACGCAAGTCATCCATCCCAAATATGTGGTCGGCGTGGGTGTGGGTGATCATTACCGCGTCCACCTGATCCACTCCGAACTGAAGTGACTGCATTCGAAGTTCGGTGGAAGTGTCAACCAGAATCACCTTGCCATTCACCTCAACGGTGATGGAGGGCCGATATCGGCGATTTTTGGGATTGGTTGAGGTGCAGATCGCACACTTGCACCCGATCATGGGGACGCCATGTGATGTGCCCGATCCAAGAATTGTAATTCGCATTAAATGGCCTTGATCGCTAATTGCATTGTTTCATCATGGTAATGAACTCCGTTGGACCACGTACTCGTGGTTTTCCGCGGGTGATAACAGCCCAAGATAAGATGATTGCGCAAAAAGTGTTATTCTCTTTACCTATGAGTTGCAAATGCAAGAATTTTTGCTGGAAGTACATTATACTCCTGAGCTTACTGGCAATCATGCCAGTTGCCTGCGGTCGACTGAACTCAAATCAGTCTGTCACGCTCACTATCTGGTCGTCTCCCACTCACATCGAGGAAGAGAATTTCCTCAAGCTCTGTCGCCGATTTGAGAAAGAGCACCCGAATATCCTCATCCACAACGTGGGTGGATTGCAGGAGCCCAAACTCATCCGCGCCCTTGTCGCGGGTGTGCCTCCCGATCTGCTCTATATGTACAACCCGACATTGGTGGGTCCACTCGCGGGGAATGGTGCACTTCAACCGTTGGATGATCGATTTAAGCGTTCAGGATTCACCGAAGAGATATTCCTACCGGGTGCCATCAAGCAGTTAACGATGTTCGGCAAGCTCTATGCTATGCCGATCTGCCGAGATTGTCGCGCTTTCTTCTGGAACAAAAAGTGCTTCCGCGATGTGGGTCTCGATCCAGACGCGGCGCCAAAGACCATGGAAGAGTTGATGCAGTTCGCAGTGAAGTTGACTAAGAAATCTCCCGACGGTCGACTTCTGCGACTCGGGATGCAGCCTCCGCAGGACAACGCCCTCTTCCTCAGCGCCATGGGTGGCCAAATCTGGGACGATGCAGCACATAAACTTACCATCGACTGCAAAGAGAATGTCGCAGCGTTGGAGTTTCTGGTCAAACTGGTCGACGCCGAGGGCGGACACGATGCAGTCGCAGCCTATGCCAGCGGATTCGGGGCGACCGAGAGCGCGCAGAACCCGCTCGCCACAGGCAGCATGGCCATGTGCATCGACGGCGAATGGCTCGCCCTTTACCTGGAGAAATACAGCCCAACTACCGACTACGGAATCGGCCTCATCCCCTATCCCGCCGCCAGACCCGATCTCAAGAACATGGCGTGGCAAGACGGAGACGTACTGATGCTTCCCGTCGGATCAAAACATCCGGACGAAGCCTGGAGCTTCATGCAGTGGATACAGGCGCCCGCCCAGCAAGAAGATTACGCCGCGACCAACAGCAATTTGCCAACAATTCAGTCGCTGGTGACCTCTTCGCGACTCACGTCAGGCAGTCGATCCAAAGAGGCGTTGGGATTCATGATGTCCAAAATCGCCACCAATCGGGCGAATACTCGGTTCTTCCCATCCCTCCCGGTCACGCGGTTATGCAAAGATGCCCTCGACAACGCAGTCCAGATGGCCGAGTTGCATCGAAAGAGTCCGCAGGAGGCCCTGCACGATGCGCAGGTGCGGGTCGAGCGAGAACTGAAGAAATATGACGTCGCTGGCCCACAGTAAACTGAGCCTTAGATTCTAAATGATGAAACAGCGAGACTTGAAAACGGCCTCCGTATTCGGCTACCATAATCGGGTGTCCCTTTTGAACTTTTTGTTTGGTAACTAAAGTTTCAACAAGGAGCCATAAATGCCATATATACAGGCTTTTGCAATTGCCCCTTTTAGTAGATATTTATGCCGATAACTCGGTTCTCGTGATTACCGCCCATCACCGATGCAGACCCAATTTCAAGGAGAGACTAACGTGAACAGACAATCGGCAACTTTGAAAGTATTGACAATCGCAGCCCTGGGTTATTTCTCGTTCAACGTGAGTCATGCAGATGAGCATCAAACAAAGGATACGTCTCCAAAGTCAAAATCCGCTGATCTCGCCCAAACCAACCGTTCTCTGCTCGAAACCAACAAGAAGCTGGCGGCGGAGAACCGTAGCTTAAGACTTAGTCTCCTTAATACGAGAGTTTTAAATGTTGCTCAACAGGTCAAGTTGGACGCTATTCAAGAAGACAATCGGCAGAAGGCATTGAAGAAGGAAGAGTCACCGGCTACGCTCAGCAAAGTTCAGCTGGCAGTAAATAATAAATCAATTTCGGTCCACGAGTTTCACGACATGCTTGAACTTCAACACGGAAGTAATATGTTAGCCCAGATGACAAAATACTACCTTTTTACCCAGGCAGCTCAAAAGGAGGGCGTATCTCCCACCAATAGTGAGATTCAGGCAGAACTAAACTTGAGAATAGAGAACAACCCGAACCTACTTACTCAATTTAAATACGAACCGTGGACAAAGTTGAACACGATTCGCGATTTCGAAATGGCGACATGCGCGGTCAATCTGGGTACGAAGGGAATAGTTGTCACGGACGACGAGATTACCGACTACTTTAACACTAAGTCCGCGGACTACAATACGCCGAAAAAGTACCATACAAAGGTGCTTCTGGCTAGTGACATGGGGACGGCCAGGCAAGTGCACGATGAATTGCAGAAGTCCGCCCTCCCAAAGGGTCAACAAATCGTCTTTACAGATTTCGATTCGGTTGTTCGCCGTTTTTCGCCACACGTTGATTTATTATTTCGCGGCAGCGACGGTACATGGGTTATCAAAGACAACCCTACGGAAGCTCGCAAGGACCCAATATTAAGTAGGGTGGAACGGATGAAATCTGGCGAAGTG
>JBDUAM010000275.1:0-3801 GCA_040004655.1 Chthonomonadales bacterium
CGATGGCCTTGCTGAAGACCCTTCGCCAACCGCCCTGCGCGTCTGGACCCCAATCGTTTTTAGGCGGTGACATCGCACCGACTCACGAAGCCAAGCCAGTTGATGCCTAATAGGCTGGCAGGATCATCCCAGCAGCAGCGGTTGCATTCGTCTCGGGGTCGATCAGAATGAAGCTGCCGGTGTATCGATTGGTCTTGTAGGGGTCGACAAATATCGGCAGGGCGAGCGTAATTTTCACCGGACCAATGTCGTTCATGGCGAGGTCGTTGTCAGACGAAACCCGTGCGCGAACGGTCTGCGTGGTGTGCTTGATCAGGTATTCGCGGCTGGTGTCGAGGGGTCTGTTGTCGAACCAGACGGCCGTCGCGTCAATGGATCGTACCGCCGACGGCAGGTTGCCGGCGGCAAGAAGGTCGCCGCGGCTGATGTCGATCTCGTCTTCAAGGGTAATGGTAATAGACTGAGGCGCGCTGGCTTCCGGCAGGTCGCCGTCAAACGTGACGATTCGGCTGACACGGGTCTTGTGCCCCGTGGCCATGGCAACAACTTCATCGCCCGGCGCGATTCTTCCCGCCGCAATCTGCCCCGAGTATCCCCGAAAAGTACGGTCTGGGCGAATTACTCGGCTCACCGGCATACGGAAATCGGCTTCAGCGACCGGGTCACTCTCCACCGTCTCCAGATGCTCCAGCAGGGTCGGGCCCTCAAACCACGGCATCTTCTGGCTCGGCGTGACCACGTTGTCGCCTTCCAGCGCGCTGATGGGTAGAAAATAGGCTCCCGTCACCCCGAGTCCCGCGAGAAACGGCTCGAACTCCGCCTGCATGTCTGTGAAGACCTGCTGGTTGAAGTCGACCAGGTCCATCTTGTTGACCGCGATCAGAAAGTGCGGAATGCCGAGCAGCGCGGCGATGGTCGCGTGTCGACGGGACTGCGGTGCGATCCCCCGATGTGCGTCGAGCAGGATGATGGCGAGGTCGGCGGTCGAGGCGCCGGTGGCCATGTTTCGGGTGTACTGCACGTGCCCGGGAGTATCGGCGAGAATGAACTTTCGGCGAGGCGTGGCGAAGTACCGATAGGCGACGTCGATCGTGATCCCCTGTTCGCGCTCGGCTCGCAATCCGTCGGTGAGCAGCGCAAAGTCGATCTCGCCGGAGTCGCGCCTGATCGACTGCAGGTGATCCTCATACGCGCCATGGGCGTCGTGGAGCAGTCGACCGATGAGGGTCGATTTGCCGTCATCCACGCTTCCGGCGGTGGTGAATCGAAGCAGACCTTTTGTCAGTTCGCGGGCGAGAAAGGCTTCAACGTCAAATTCGAGGGAGGCAGGCATTAGAAGTAGCCCTCCCGCTTTTTCAATTCCATGGATCCTTCGCGGTCGTGATCGATCACTCGATTCTCTCGCTCGGAATTTCGCGCGGCGATCAACTCGGCAATGATCCTGGGAAGCGTGTCGGCATCCGAGCGAATCGCCCCGCTGCACGGCGAACACCCGAGGGAGCGCAGACGGCATTTCACCGATTGCAGTTCCTCTCCCGGGCGTTTCTCGATGAACGGTTGCTCGGGCAGCAGGAGCTGACCACCTCGGACGATAACCTCACGCTCTTTGGCAAAGTAGAGCGGCACGATGGGGATATCTTCCTGATGGATGTACTGCCAAACGTCGAGCTCAGTCCAGTTGGAGAGCGGGAAAACGCGAATGCTTTCGCCGGGATTTACCCGCGAGTTGTAGAGGTTCCAGAGTTCGGGACGCTGGTTCTTGGGGTCCCACTGGCCAAAGTTATCCCGAAACGAGAAGATACGCTCTTTTGCGCGGGACTTCTCTTCATCGCGCCGAGCGCCGCCAAATGCCGCGTCGAAGTTGCCTGCTCGAAGGCCATCCAGAAGGGCTTGAGTCTTGAGTAATCCGCAGCATCGCTCGGTACCGAGTCTGATGGGATTGGCTCCGTTTTCCAGCGCGCGCGTGTTGGTCTGGACGATCAGTTTCAACCCGAGTTCTGCCGTGAGGTTATCGCGAAACTCGATCATCTCTCGAAATTTGTAGGTGGTATCGACATGAAGCAGCGGGAAGGGAATTGGGCCAGGATAGAATGCCTTCTGCGCCAGACGCAGCATCACCGAGGAGTCCTTGCCGATAGAGTAGAGCATCACGGGTCGCTGAAATTCGGCTGCGACCTCCCGAAAGATGTGAATACTCTCCGCCTCGAGCACGCTCAGGTGGCTAATGGTTGGTTTTGTACTGGTAGGCATGACTTGTTTTTCCGGGTCGATCTGGGTTTCAAAATTAAGTATACTAAATTGATTGGTTTAATATACTTTATTGGAATGAGTATACTGGGAGTCGCGTTTTGTTGTCAAGTTGGAAAGACATCATGAGCTACAATTTACACGTACAGAATGATGAAAACAATTAAGATAACAACTCTGATTTATCACGATGGTCCTTTACTCTCCGAGGGACGAGACCCCATTGGCGGGCATTATCTTGTCATGAGTGTCAGCGATGATGCGCAAGGCGACAGATTTGTTGTTGCAGGGATTGAACCGCGTCAATTGCGACTGTTTAAGAATGGTTCCAAGGACCTTCTTACCGCGCTCACCGACCGAGTAGTATCTGACTGGTTTATCGGAAGATATACAGGCGACGATGGCAATGTTCTCGTCTTAGAAGAACAACCTGGTTTATTGTCAGAAAGTGATTTTCTGCCGAAACCCGGATTTCGATTACATCCTGCTCCGAAGAACGACGCCGTTTTGCCGAAGTCAAAGTTAACCAGAAAGTTCGTAGCACCGGCAGGGGCGAATCCTAAGAAATAACGGATGCGTATGTAGTTTTTGACTTCGGCCCATTCAAGAGGTTTTTTCAGGCAAGCTTTTAGGAGATTGATCTCATGCGAACTGCTCCCACGATATGGATGGCTCTGCTGATCGTTCTTAATGCAACTGTCAGCGCGACTTCTTCGGCACAGACTATCGAAGACGTGCAACGAAATTTCGCTGCTACAAAAGCAAGGTTCACGTCGATTCAAGCAACACTTCTGACCCATGCTACTCGAACGTCTGATGCCAACACTACGACTGGCCTTCCAAAAAATAGCGAATGGAATTCAACGGCCAATTGGGCAGTTACCAGAGACAAAATTACGATGCGTGGCAGTATTGGTGTTGGTATCGGGCAACCTCAACCGGCACATCCTAAGACAAGTTGCTACATCAAAAATGGTGAAGTTGTTACCAGTGTTATTGAAGACTTATCCAACAAGGATGAGCCACAGGTGATAACAATTACTCGCTCCAAAAAAGGAACGATGAATCCTCTCGACTGTGGATACACTCTTCAAGGAACCTGGTACGTCGACGTGTTGGCCGCCAACAAGTTTACGATTGTCGGAACGGAGAAAAACGACAACTTCGGCCAATTGACGGTTTTGGAAGGAACGCTATCCGACGGTAACAAAGCCAAATTATTTGTTGCTCCAGAATTTGGCAATATTGTTGTTCGATCAGAACTATTGTGGAATGCGGGCAAGGACCAGAGTACGTTCGTGGTGCGGGAAGTCATTCAACGCAATGGAATTTGTGTGCCTGTATCCAGTGTACATATCTGGACCAGGGTTGGAGCTGCCGCAGCCGCGCCTGTCGAAATCAGGGAGTGGATATTGAAAGACATTTCCGTTGGCAACGTCAAAGACAGTGTTTTCCAGTTACCAAAATTACTCCCGTGGGCAACAATCAAGAACGATATGGAAGGCACTTTCTCGGTGGTCGAGTTAAATGGCAAACACACGATTATTGGATACG
>JBDUAM010000546.1:0-3797 GCA_040004655.1 Chthonomonadales bacterium
AGACGGGAAAACCAGTGACATTGGATGATCCCAGTCAGTGGTGGGATTATGTACCCGGAGCTTATTGGAAGCACCCGACAGGTCCAAAGAGCAGCCTGAGAAGGTTGGATCAACATCCTGTCGTGCAGGTCGCGTATGAGGATGCAGAAGCGTATGCCAAGTGGTCCCATAAGCGACTTCCGACCGAAGCCGAATGGGAATATGCGGCACGCGGCGGGTTAGATCAGAAGCCCTTTGTATGGGGAAGTGAGTTTAAGCCGAAGGGTAAGCTTGTCGCTAACACATGGCAAGGGAGCTTTCCTGACAAGAACACACGAGCCGACGGATATGCTGGCACTTCGCCAGTGAAGGCCTTTCCGCCGAATAGGTTCGGGTTGTACGATATGGCGGGAAATGTTTGGGAATGGTGCTCAGACTGGTATCGGCCAGATTACTACGCAATAAGTCCAAAGGTGAATCCAAGAGGTCCGTCGTCCAGTTTTGATCCAGACGAACCGGGAGCCAGGAAACGCGTCCAGAGGGGTGGTAGTTTTCTATGTACGGACCAGTACTGTTCAAGGTACATGCCGGGTGGTCGTGGCAAGGGGGCAATCGATACCGGGGCGGTTCATATTGGATTTCGATGTGTGAAGTCGAACTAAAGTCAACAACGCGATGATGGTGGCAGGTTAGGTCATAATCAACATTAAGAAGTTCATTGAGCCGTTATTTCGCTCGACGAGGAGAATCACAATGAAGTTGAGATTTGCAAATTATGGTCTTGGTGCGTTTGCTGCTATCGGCATGACGGCGCTCATGACGGGATGCGGACCCAAGGCTGAAGATAAACCATCTCCTGGTATTCAGGTCGCGCCCGTACCCGGCGGCACAACGGGCGCAGGCAAAGTAGTTGGAGTCAGCCTTACCTCTCGCAACCACAATTTCTTTATCGGCATGGAGCAGGGCGTAACGGACGAACTGAAGGCCCAGGGCTACACGGCCGACATTCAGGTCGCCGAGGACAGCGCCAGCGCCCAGCAGCAGGAAGTGGATACCTTCATTCGCAAGGGCGTAAGCGCCATCATCATGGTCCCGGCCGATGCCAAGCAGGCTATCACACCGGTCATGGCGGCGAATAAGGCTAATATCCCGATCTTTTGTATTGACCGACGTGTAACCGATCCGTCCGCCACTGTTACAGCCACCATCGAGACAGACAACAAAGCCATGGCAACAGAAGCCGCAAAATATGCCTTGAAACTTCTTTGTGAGCGATACAAACTCGATCCGACGAAACCGGAAGATGTGAAGAAACTAAAAACGACCATTGTTCACAACTGGGGAATCAAAGCCGCATCCAGTGCACAAGATCGCGCCGCTGGATTTGAGTCGGTTTTCAATAAGGACACCACACCAAACGTAAAGATCATCGAAGTCGTTGGCGACTTCAATGCCAAAAAGAGCCAGGAAGTCATGGCACCAACGCTGAAAGCAAATCCTGAGATCGATCTTGTTTTCAATCACAACGACGATAACGCCATAGGCGCCCTAAACGCAGTTCTCGACCTCAAGAAATCCCGCGAACCTGTTGGTGATCCGCACCGAATCTTAATTATAGGAATGGATGGCAATAAGCCCGCCATTGAGGCAATCCGCAAGGGTGACATGGAAGCAACCGTCGCGCAGGACCCGATTCTGATGGGCAAGATGGCTGTTACGCAGGTCAAGAAAGTATTGGATGGCGGAAAACCGGATAGCAATTATGTCGCCATTCCTCACATGCTTATTACCCAGAAAGAGGCCAATGAGAAGAAGGGTACTCTCTGGGCTGATATGTTACGCGGCGCGAAATAAGCGAATCAAAAACTCGGGGAGAGGCCAGCGCCTCTCCCCTTCATCTCATCTGGAATTGATAACTTTGCAATGAAAGACTTTGTACGCCGCAACCTGCCCCTGGTAGGATTGATTCTTGTGATCATCCTTTTTGCGGTTTTCCTTACTACCAAACAACGACTATTTCTAACACCCGGTACG
Source organism: Chthonomonadales bacterium (assembly GCA_040004655.1). GTDB lineage: Bacteria > Armatimonadota > Chthonomonadetes > Chthonomonadales > CAJBBX01 > JBDUAM01. Next base: position 2,014 of record JBDUAM010000546.1, read on the forward strand.
CTTTCGGACATGTTTAAGTACTACAGTCCGATGGCTTTGCTTGCGCTCGGGATGACCTTTGTTATCCTCACAGGCGGCATCGATCTCTCTGTCGGATTCGTGATGATGCTGATCATGTTTGTCATGGCCGGATTCCTTCGTGATCACCCCGGCGGTAGTCCAATTGTCGCGGTTTTGCTTGGTTTCCTGGCTGCGGTTGGAGTTGGCGGAACTCTTGGCGGTCTCGTAGCATATGCGCAAATACCGGCCTTCATTGCGTCGCTTGCAGTCATGGTCGCAGCCTACGGTGCAACGATGATCATTAGTCACAACGAGAGCATAAACAACCTACCGGCGAGCATTCTCTGGCTGGGTGGAGCGGACTTTCCGTTCCTAGGCGACCGTTTTCCCGTAATGACGCTTTTTATCATTGCCGCCTTCGTAAAAGCAGCAATCATACTCGGCAAGACCACGTTTGGTCGACACCTCTATGCCATCGGCAGCAACCGTGAAGCTGCCCGCTTGAGTGGAATCAACGTTCCTCGAACCGAGGCGCTTGCCTACGTTTATTGCAGCATCTGTTGCTGGGGCGCCGCCCTGATGCAGATGGGAATCAACCGCACCGCTGATCCGAAAGTAGCCACAAGCGATAGCCTGGAGCTAAATGCCATCGCAATCGTGGTGATTGGCGGAACCAGTCTCGCGGGTGGCAGGGGTCGAGTTGCAGGAACGGCGCTTGGTGCTTTGCTGCTTGCGCTCGTGTTCTACGGACTGCCGTTGATCGGGATCAGTGAACCAAGTTATAAGAAATTGATTCAAGCGGGAATTATTCTGGTCGGCGCAATACTTGACGCCGTCCAACGAAAACTATCGAAAGTGACCTAACTCATGAGCAATCTTACCCGTCGACAACTCATCACGGCAGCAGGCGTGACCACATTTGCTGGACTTCCAGCCGCCCCCGCTCCAGTGAAGTCACCGTTCCTGATTTCACTGAACACCAGTACGTTGATGGGCCACAAACTGCCCATCACGAAGACTGTTGAGATCGCGGCCAAAGCGGGATTCAATGCAATCGAGCCCTGGATTCGTGAACTGGACGACCATGTGAAATCGGGTGGTTCGCTCAGCGACCTCAAGAAACAGATCGATGATTTGGGATTGAAGGTTATCAGTTCCATCGGGTTCTTTGACTGGATCGTGGACGATGATAGGCGTCGCGCTACTGCCCTGGAAGAAGCACGACGCAACATGGAACTCGTGCAGAAGATCGGTGGATTGCGGCTGGCTGCACCGCCCTCGGGAGCGACGGATCAGGCGGATTTGAATCTCATGCGAGCAGCCGAAAGGTATCACGCACTTCTGGAGATAGGGGACAAGTTTGGCGTGGTGCCTCAGGCCGAAATCTGGGGATTTTCCAAGTGCCTGAATAACCTTGGCTCGGCGACCATGGTCGCCCTGGAGAGCCATCACCCGAATGCTTGCATCCTTCCGGACGTCTTTCACCTACACAAGGGCGGCTCTGATTTTGGTGCGATCCTGAAACTAAACAAATCCCTGTTTCACAACTTTCACGTCAACGATTATCCGGCTGCAATTCCTGTTGATAAGGTCACTGACGCCGACCGGGTCTACCCCGGCGACGGTGGCGCGCCGCTGGTTCAATTGCTGAGAGATTTGAAAACGATCGGTTATGAAGGGGCGTTGTCGCTGGAGTTGTTTAATCGCGATCTCTGGAAAGCAGACCCATTGGAAGTTGCCGTGAACGGAGTAAAGAAAATTAAGGCGCTGATCGCAAAGGCGGC
>JBDUAM010000375.1:0-3794 GCA_040004655.1 Chthonomonadales bacterium
GAAGTTAAATTTGGTTCATAATCACTCCTTCAGAAGGAATGTGGTTACTAAACTGTGAACTTATGCAGGTTAAACTACAGCATTTCTGCTCGTTCTTGCGGTTGTGCTGGACATCCGGATTTCTTGGAGCCACTGCATGTTTTGTAAATGGTGTGGACTTGAGAGCGACACCACAGATAATTGTAGCTGGTGTGGTAAAGCCCTCTCTGCCGCCTCCGCAACCAGGTCGACCCCTGTCGCTCCCCCGGCTGTCACACCATTAGGCACGGTTGAGCCAACACCTGTTTTCGTCTCCCCCAATCCGACCGCTACGCCCCCTCGAAACAATCCACCACCACCGGTCGATTTGCCGCCAACTCGCGGGAGGGGTCCTCTTAATCGATTCGTTCCGCAGGGCGATGGTTTCGATGATTTAGACGATGATTTATCGCAGATGCCGTTTGCGCCAGTGCCACCTTCTCGGCCGATTTCCGACAGACCTGCTTTCGTGCCAGCCGCACCTGGTCAAGCTGTGCCACCGACAGCCTCTCCTCGTCCGGTTGAGCCATCGCCGATGCCGGTACTTAAACAAGAATCTATTGTCAAACCGCCGGTTGCCCCAACCCCGGTTGTCGCACCCGAGCTGAAGATAGAACCGAAACCGGTTGAGCCGGCGCCAGTACCAATTCAGGCTGCAACACCTGTAGCTGAGCTTCCAGATGTCAAAAAGCCAGCTCTTCCAGGTGGTCTTCCACCCGGTGGTTTCTCTCGCCCACCTGGCACCGGTACTCCACCACCTACATTCACGCCCATCGCGCCTCAGCAGGGTGGCGGAACTCCTAAACCTGCGTCTACTCCCCCTCCTTCTACTGGCGGAGGGATGGAAGCGATTCCGCTCAAGGGCGGTGGGGCAATTATTCCAATTGCTAATCGACAGGGTAACCGTCCGCCGCTGCCAGTTGCTCCGGCACCGGCGATGCCCGTTAATCGGACGCCATCCTCTCCGCCACCGACTTTTACTCCGGTCGTGCCGATTACGCCAACGACACCGCCGCCAGCTATGGGTTCGCCAATTCTGGCTCGAACTCCCAATCAGCCAGGTGACGTTGAACAAGTGCCTGTTGTTGCCCCTCCGCCTGGCGAGGTTGATCTCGGACTTAAGCCCCTCGTAATTGAAGAGGAAGAGGAATACACGCCGCAGATCGGTGGTGCTCGTAGACCCGAAACGCCAGTGGCTGCAGCGCCAATGGGATCATCAACGCCACCCCCATCACACCGGCACGGGCCGAGCGCCCCTGTTCAAGTGCCCGCTCGCGGTGGAAAAACCTGGTATTGCAAATGGTGCGGCATGCAGAGTGAAGCATCGGATAATTGTTCATGGTGCAAGCGGGATATTCGCGCTGCATCTAATGCGACTACACATAGCATTACATCGACCAAAGGTCCAGCCAAAAAAGGCGGGCCAGTACGTCAACCAGTCAATAAAACGTCGACTGGGCCATTCAAACGTGGGAATCCACCACCGGGACCCGATCTAACAAAGCCGCAGAAAAGTAACGGCATCAAGCCCGCAACGCAATCGGTTGCTGTTAAGGCTGGTCCAGCTGTTGCTCCGCAGATTGGAACATTCCAGGCGCAAAAATCGAAATATTACGGTGACAAAGTTCAGGACCCGATTTCAGGCGCGATTTATGATGCCGATACAGGCAAAGCCGAAACGAAAGTCGACGTTGACCACATCATTGTGGAAGAGGTCAATGAGTTTAAAGCAGCTGGCATAAACCTGGGCTTGACTATATTGATTGCTGGGGTGGCGTTTGCGATGTCTTCAGGAATGCCGGGGCAATATCTCCCGATTCTCGGTGTGGCAAGCTTTATCGTGGGCATGATAATGCCGATTCTTCGATCGGTACCGTTTGGTAGCGATGACTCAGGCGATATTGCACTGGCGATTGGTCTGATATTAATCTTCGGACCGTTTGTCGGCGCCGTTGGTTATGGCGTCGTCTGCGCCTTACGGCAAGACTTTAACCCGGCTATTATCGGAATTTTTGTCTCGTACCTGATTGTTCGTGTTGGCGTGGACCTTGGTACAGCAAAACACTTGAATGCAATCTGGCAGGTGATGCCAGAAGTGAATGCTGACTCCATTGGAGCGCGCCTGATGCCTCTTGCCACTGTTATTGGGTGGTATGCCGCAGACCCATTCAAAAAGGCAGACGAATAACTAAGATCGGTGTGTCGTGCATAACACTGCTGCCTATATAGTAAGCCGATGTAAAAACACCGTCTTCAAATTGTCTTGGAGACGGTGTTTAAGTTTGCAATTTATCTTGCTCCTCAGCTAATTAGTTCGGCCCTGTTCAGATGTTTCGGACATCACAACCACGGCCGTTGCACCCAATTCCCGAAGCTTTCGCTTAAACGAATCTGCCTTACGTTCCGGAATATTGCGAGCAATGGTCAGAGGTAAATTCTCCATCTGCCGTCGCGCTTCCGGCAAATTGCAGATTAAAATACTCTGCAGCGCCATGGCAACTTCATTTTTGTTTCTACCAATATCCGTGAGTTTTACGTCATAGTTCTGAAGCATGTCTGACTGTTCAGAGACCACTTCTTCCGTGTTCTTAGGATCAATGAGTCGTATTGGTCGATTACACTGATCGCAGATAAGGGTCTTGGCGGTTATCGCCACCTTGTGCTCCGCCTGGCAGAAATTGCAAATTACTTCTTTTGTCGGGATCGGTTTGCCGTCTGAATAAAGAACTCGGCGATGGCACCCTTCACAATCGTAATCCTCGGTCGGAGACGTTACAAATTTCATCGGGAATTTACAGTACGGGCAATTGACCGTCACCACAGGGCGGGACTTTGCAGCGTACATACGAGAACTGCTCTTTGCGGCCAAACCAATCGCGCCAATCACTCCGGTAATTCCCAAGAGTAGAAAAAGTGGTTTGAGATAGAGTATTTGTACACTAGATGCTGGGTAATTACCGCCGTTCATGACCTTCAGGCCCCAGAACGACAGTAATGCGAGGAGAAACACTAATGCAGCTGGAATCAACAATGAGACGCCTGCTACGTATTCGGCCTCAAGAACTTCTGAACGTGTTGTCCCCTTTGCCATCAGTTACTCCTGCAATCGTGTTTGTGATTTCGCCAGTCGTTGCGATTAAATAAAACAGTTCAGTATAGCGTTACGCTGGATTCAAGTCAAGGCTGAATGGCCAGAAGCTCTTCAAGCGCGGTTTTGAGACGATCAGCTCCTTTGTCAAAACCCTCTCGGCCACGTAATCCACCTGAGATTTGATCCGGGTACAACGCCTTGCCATAAATGATTGTTACTCGGTGCCTAAAGAGCCTAAACTTCCAGGTGTGTGGCGGCATGACATCGTCCGTGTGAAAAATCGCGACAGGGATGATTGGCGCCTTAGACTTCATTGCTATCATCATAACTCCTGCTTGAATGGGCTGCAATACTCCATCTTTGCTAACGTGCCCTTCGGGAAAGAGAACAAGAGTGTCGCCCTGGGATAACACATCCTGTGCCTTTCGGATTGCAGCTCTGTCCGCCGAATCCTGACGAATAGGGAACCCGCGCATCCACCGGGCCAATGGACCCAGAAATGGATAGGTGAATAGCTCGTCTGTTCCTATAAACCATGCGTATCGCGGCAGCGTCACGCCTACAAGTGGCGGATCAGCAAAACTAATGTGGTTTGGAGCGATGATTGCGGGACCAGTTTTGGGAATGTTTTCCCTCCCCTCGACCTTGATTCCCCCCGATAACATGAAGAATGTTCGAATGATAA
>JBDUAM010000186.1:0-3794 GCA_040004655.1 Chthonomonadales bacterium
CGGAGCATACGGTATCGACAACTTTGATCCGATCATCGTCCCGCCGCAGGCGTGCATTTTAGGCGTTTGCAGAATCAAGGTGCGACCAGCAGTCGTGAATGGTCAGATTGTGCCAAGGTCTCTTATGAATCTCTGCCTCTCGTTTGACCATCGTGTGGTTGATGGCGCACCCGCAGCAGAATTCCTTGCTCGAGTGGTCAAACTGTTGGAATCGCCAATTCTTGCCATTTTGTAGTAAATTGTTGGTAGTGTGCATTACATTGCACATCTTTGAAACCGGGCATGCGGAATTGCGTCAAACTGTTGTTACCGAATCGCCCCGAGTGGCTCATTCCGTGATAGGGAGATAAAATGAAGGCGTTTAAGAATCTTACAACCGCAATTGTAGCAGCGATCCTTGTGAATGCTGTTAGTAGTTATGCTCAAACCGGCACGGGGACAAATGGAAATGGTACTCGTCCCGGTGGCAGCCGCGCGGCAGGACAAAATAAACCTGCCGCCAGAAATTACCTGCCGGAACTCAAAGTCATCACGGATAACCTCAGCAAGAAGTTCGACGTGAAGATTGTTCTGGATCCATCGCTCTTTGTGGCCAACCAGCCGCAAGATGCTGCCTACACAGATCCTGAAAAGGCACTGGACACTATTGCCGTCACTATCAAGGGAGCTAATTGGAAGCGCGTCTACTTGCCACAGAACCAGGCAAACGTACTCCCTGCTGCCGGTAAGCTCGCCGACACACTTCGCGCACTCGATTCCGTTGAGCAGAGTGGCATAGTGCTGGAGAATCCGGCGACCAAGAAAGCCACGACCATGGTCAAAGATTTCAATGTTACCAACAATTTTGGCCAGGAGTTGACTGCGGGTCAGTTCACTACCACACCTATCTACGTCCTCTACGCAAAAGTGGGCACAGACGGCAGGACGATGGAAGATAAATACGCCGACCTGCAGCGACAATCGATGGATATGATGATGTCTATGACCCCCGATCAACTCTCTGCGTCCATGGCACAGGGAATGGCGATGTTCAATAATCTTGATCCTGCCACCCGATCTGCCGTGATGGGCAACATGATGCGAGCAGGAATGCAAATGTTCCAAAACATGTCTGAAGCTGACCGAGCCTCTATGATGCAGAGCGCCATGCAAGCCGCGCAGCAAAACGGCGGCGGCGGATTTGGATTTCCCGGAGCGCCAGGCGCAGCCGGCGGACGCGGTGGTCGTCGACCAAATCCGTAGTTAATAATTGCGATCAAAAAACGCCGGGAAATTATCCCCGGCGTTTTTTCTATTTCTCGTTAAAGTTCTTCCTCAGAAATGTGACCGCAGAACTCCAGGCAAAATCTGCAGCCTCACCGCTAAAACCGTGTCCCTGCCCCGATAGTTTCAAGTACCAGCACTTGATTCCCATTTTCTGCATCTCATGAAACATCCGGTCTGATTGTATCGGCTCGACCTGCTGGTCGACTCCACCCTGAACTATGAGCATGGGTGCAGACAATTTGTCCACGTGGTATAGAGGAGATGCCTGGCGGTAAATCCGTAACGTCTCCTGATTTCCATCTGGTAGGGAACCCATAAATCGTTCCCTAAAGTCCTCGTGCTTATCGGATGTTGGATCTATCGTGAGATCCATACGGCCGTAATAGTCTACGACGCAGAGTACTCGACTGGAGACAACAGGACCATCACCTTCCCTGCCGGGTTCATCTGTTACACCCAGCATGGTGGCAAGGTGCCCACCTGCAGATCCACCCATCGAGGCAATTTTACGCCGGTCGACATGATATTCCACGGCATGAGAACGAAGCCAACGCACTGCTCGCTGAACATCTTCAACTGCCGCCGGAAACTTATGTTTTGGCGCCATCCGGTAATTCACAGAAACGGAAACATAACCACGCCCTGCAAGGTCAATGGCTTTTGATTCATACTCCCTTTTATCGCCGCCAACCCATCCGCCGCCGTGAACAAACACCATCGCAGGAACCGGCGAAGTCGATTCGGTCTCAGGCAGATACAGATCGAGTTTCTGGCTTTCGCCACTCAGATGCCCGTATTCGATGTCCCGAATGATTTTCGCCTTTGCGGTCGACTGTTTCACCTCCGCCTGTGCAAAGACGCTTATGGCGGACAATGTAACCAACGCTATTCCTGCACCAGACCTAAAAATGAACTTTCGCATGAATGTCTCTCCTGACCTACCAGTGGATACTTGCTAAGAGTTGAAAATTGTCATTTGACAAAGCTGTGGTTCGTACAGCATAATAAAGACCGAGCCGAAGTGGTGGAATGGCAGACACGGGTGACTCAAAATCACTTGCGGGCAACCGCGTGGGGGTTCGACTCCCTTCTTCGGCACCAATCCTCTTATTGTTGTAACTTCATCGATTGAATCGCAGCTATCCCCATCATAATTACCGCACCACCTGCCGCAATCATTGCCACGTTTCGTTCACCAAATCGAAAGCAGATCGTCGCACCGGCCCACAAAATGCAAGACGCCCCCAGCAATCGATTTACGGATCCACGACCGTCCATTCGCCGCTTTCCGCGGGCAAAGTTCATGATCGCCGCAATCAGGAATAACCCGGCAAATGAATACCAGAGAACGACGTTATCCATATCAACCCCAGATGCAATAACGGGAGAGCCATTGGCTCCCCCGTAACTACTTGTCTCGACGCGTTAGCCTCGACTAAAATCTATCAGCGTTCTTCAACCGGGCTCGAGCAATCTTTCGAATGCTGGCCTTCAGTTCGCGTCGCTTACGATCGCTCGGCTTCTCGTATCGCTCGTGGGCGCGTGCCTCTTTGGTGATACCACTGTTCATGACGACTTTTTTGAAACGCTTCAACGCGGAGTCAATTCCTTCGCCCGCTTTTACTATGACCTGTGCCAAATGGTTCAATCCTTTCGCAATGCGATGAGTCAAATTTCGTTGAATTTATTATACAACATTTATCTCCAGAAATTGGTACCAGACGTAGATAAACTGCGACTGAGACAGTATATTCGAAAAATAGTCCCATAGGGCGATAGTATGGTAATTGCACAATCATATTTGCCGTGCTACAATAGAAATATAGTTGATCTCACGAGGAACCGTACCGAATGCCACTGGGCGAAACGCTTTCAACAACTGCGAATATTGAACAATTACCTGCCGCGCGTGAAATGAAGCGCGCCGAGAAGTGTGTTCGAACCGGCAAATTGAGCGAAGCGATTGCCAGCCTTGATCGCGCCATGCAACTCGGCGCAGACCGATACACATGTTACCTCCGACAAGCCAGGCTCTATCAAGAAATTAATCGCCTGCCCGATGCCGTAAGCGCCGCCGAACACGCCATTGCTGAAAACCCCGAAAAGATCTCCGCTCGCGAAGCTATAATAGCCCTGCACCTTGAAGCGCGAGATTATATGAACGCAGCCAACCAGAGCCGAGAGCTTATTAAGATCGCACCGAGGCACGTGCCGGCAAGAGATGCTCTAGGAGCTGCCTACATGGCCATGGGAGACATTCCAGCAGCTATTCGGGTTGCATCTGAACTTGTTCGATTAGATCCGTCCAATGCCTCACACCGGTATCACAAAGCTCACCTGTGCCAGCACCTTGGTGATATCCGCACAGCAGTCGAAGAGTTTGAACGCGTGATAGACCTATCGCTTGACGAATCGTTGGTCGAAGGCGCCCGAGAGCAACTCGATGCGCTCGATACATTCCACATTCACCAGATAATTGGCCTCTGTTGTTTTGACCTCACCTTTCTAAATAACCTCCGTATTGATCC
>JBDUAM010000410.1:0-12781 GCA_040004655.1 Chthonomonadales bacterium
GAACGAGCGTTACTCAACAATCGCCTGGACGTCATGGACCTACCGGATGCCTGGTCTGCGAAAATGCAGGAGTACCTCGGCGTTACACCACCTGACCATAGGGTTGGTGTACTCCAGGACGTCCACTGGGCAGCCGGACTGGTTGGATACTTCCCAACGTACACTCTGGGCAACATCATTTCTGGCCAACTGCGAAACTCGATGGTCAAGTCTATCGGCGAGCTGGAACCATACATTGCAAAAGGCGAATTCCAACCCATCCTGGATTGGATGCGAACCAACATCCATTCCAAGGCACGCATTCACACTCCTAAAGCTCTTGTCGAGCTGGCCACGAGTGAGAAGCTGAATGCTGCCTACTACGTCGACTATCTCAAGTCAAAATTCGGGGCGATCTACGAGCTTTAATCTGCTGTAAACAGGAGCCAACCAGGTGGATCAGGGGGAATTGTTTGGCGTTGACGTGCCCACATCAACGTTTAACAACGCTGTTGATCCAACTGCGCCACTCGCAGCAAGAATGCGGCCGAGAACTCTAGATGAGTATTTCGGCCAATCCGACCTGATCCGCTCCGATGCTCCCCTACGTGCTGAAATTCAATCCGACTCGCTTCGCAGCGCTATTCTCTGGGGACCTCCGGGCTGTGGCAAGAGCACTCTTGCCCACATAATCGCGGCCACAACAAAACGGGCATTCGAGAATTACTCTGCGGTGACCAGCGGTGTAGCAGATATTCGCAACGTCATTGAACGGGCGGAAACTCGTCGACGCTCTAATCGGCAAGGCACAATCCTCTTCGTAGACGAGATCCACCGCTGGAACAAAGCCCAGCAAGATGGACTGCTCCCACACGTCGAATCCGGTCTGATTACTCTCCTGGGAGCTACAACCGAGAACCCCTATTTCAGTGTCAACGGCGCCCTGCTCAGTCGCAGCCGAATATTTCGACTTAAACGATTGTTAGATGAGTCGCTGAAACAGATCGTCCTCTCTGCTCTGACTTCGCCAGACCGCGGGCTTGGACTGACACCTGACCGGTTAGAAACCGATGCTCTTGAATTCCTTGTCGCAACGTCCGGTGGCGACGCTCGACATGCCTTAAATGCTCTTGAGACCGCCGCAGGGCTTCTTCAGTCACTGGATGCAACAATCTCCGTAAACCTCCTGGAACTCGCCATGCAGCAGCGCGCCATCCAGTATGATCGCGATGGCGACGAACATTACGATACGATATCTGCGTTCATCAAGTCGGTGCGTGGCAGCGATCCCGATGCGTCACTCTATTGGCTCGCCAAGATGCTGCTTGCTGGCGAGGACCCGAAATTCATTGTGCGTCGGCTGCTAATCCTCGCAAGCGAAGATATCGGCCTCGCTGATCCGATGGCGCTGACTGTGGCCGTGTCTGCAATGCAGACCGTTCAATTCATTGGTATGCCGGAAGCTCAATTGACGTTGTCAGAGGTTACGATCTACCTGGCCATGGCTCCTAAGAGCAATTCGGCAACCACTGCAATTGGTCGCGCGCAAGAGTTGATCAAAGCAACTGGGGCTGCACCTGTTCCTCAACATCTTCGCGACACACATTATCCGGGCAGTAAGAAGCTTGGTCACGGGCAGGCTTATCTCTACCCCCATGACTTCCCAAATAATTTTGTCGATCAGAGCTATGTTACGGACGGCGCCATTCGAGAACCCCTTTATCAACCGGGCGAGAATGTTGCCGAACAGGCAACTTCGGACCGACTTCAGGCAATCCGCGAAGCTTCAAAACCCGATTAGTTACTGGCAGCGTGTACTTGACCGGTCAGGTACAATTCAACATCAAATCTACGGAGATTCACGACATGGCATTTTGCGAATATCACTATTTCAGCAACTCACTGGGAAAAGCGATGGCCGCGAATATTATCGTGCCAGAGCGAGCTGATCGCAAGGGCCCGTTCGCGGTCTTCTACCTGTTGCATGGCCTATCGGATGATCACTCCATCTGGCAGCGTCGCACCAGCATCGAACGATATGTACAGGACCTCCCACTTATTGTCGTGATGCCGGATGGTGGTCGAGGCTGGTACATTGACGCGGCTGAGGGTCCCGCATGGGAAGCCAGCATCATCAGGGACCTTGTCCCACTCATAGATCGGACATTTCATACAAAGGCTGAGCGCGCTGGTCGAGCCATTGGCGGACTCAGTATGGGCGGGTACGGCGCTCTTAGATTGAGTCTCGGTAATCCAGACATGTTCTGCAGTGCGAACAGTCACAGCGGCGCGGTAGCATTCGGCATGAGACCTGTGGTCGGAACAGACCCAAACGGTAAGGAATTCCTGAGAGTTCTCGGTCCAAACTCTACTCGTGGGAAAAATGATTTGTTCGCACTTGCTGAAAAGGTCGAAAAAGACAAACTGCCTGCAATGCGGATCGACTGCGGCGCATCGGATTTCCTCCTGAACGACAATCGCCTCTTCCACAAACGCCTTCAAGACCTCAATGTTGCACATGAGTATGAAGAATTTCCTGGGTCCCACGAGTGGGGCTACTGGGATACGCATATTCAACAGGCGCTCGCCTTTCACCGCAAAAATCTGGGAATATAACTCCAACAGATGTCATCCCCGCCGGGCTGGTCCTCTCTTAACGAAGAACAACGGGCCGCGGCTCTACACGATATAGGTCCTGCGGCTGTTTTTGCGGGTCCAGGATCGGGTAAGACGCGCGTCGTCACCATGCGTGCAGCTCGGCTTGCCGAGATGGGAGCCCGTGTCCTCGTCACGACGTTTACGAATGATGCTACTCTGGAAATGCGCGGACGACTGGCGCCAATGGTCCCAAAAGATGCCACCAAACGCCTGACTATCTCCACCCTTCACGCCTTTTGCTTATCTCTCTTGAAGATGGAAGGCGAGAAACGTACCGTCCTTACGGATACCTCCCAGATTCGTGGCCTGGCAGAAGCCGCACAATCTTCCGACCTCGAAGGCGGAACATCCCCTTTCCTGAACCGTGTCAGCTTTCTGAAAAGTTCTGGCGAGTCTGCGAAGAGCTATGTCGCAGAAAATAATGCAGAAGACAGAGCGTTCAAGTCAACGTGGTTGGCATTCGAGAAATCCAAACTCGAACGCGGATTATTGGAATTTGATGATCTCATTCTCGAAACCTTGGCTCTATTGAAATCATCATCAGATGTTCTAACCCGGCACGCTTCTCGGTTCACACATCTTTTAGTCGACGAAGCTCAGGACATGAACAAACCTCAATTCGCCATCATCCTTGCGCTTGGGAAGGTCCACCACAACGTCATGATGGTCGGTGACCCGGATCAGTCGCTCTATTCGTTCCGCGGCGCCGATATAGACACCTTTCGATTCTTTGCACGGCACTCTTCTACGCGCAGATTTCTGCTTCGGAACAACTACCGATCTGTTCCACCTATAGTCGCAATGGCTACTGGTCTCTTAAAAGGAGACGAAACGCGAGAAGAGATAGTCTCCATCCCAACTCGTAAAGGCGGAGAGCAAGTCACCTGGAAGGTATTCGCGGATGCGGACACGGAAGCCGTCGCAACTGGTGAAGAGTTGATCAAGCTGCATAACCAAGGAATGAAATGGTCAAATGCAGCGGTGCTATTCCGGGTGAATGCACAGGCCGAGGCCATTCAGAGGCATTTTGCTGCGCTTGAAATCCCTTTCATCGCCAATCAGTCTGGCGATTTCTACAGCCGAAAAGAGATTGCTGGAATTCTGAGCTACCTGGAGTTCTCACAATCCCTGGCCGACGAGTGGCTGCTCTCGTTTCTAAACTTGCCAAACCGCAAATTGAAGAAAACCGTCGGTGCAGAGCTCGGCCGAGTTGCTGCTCTCCGTGGGAGATCCATCTGGCATCTCTTGCCCGAATACATTGCACCAGATTACAAAACGTCGGCAACTCTAAATCGAATGCGTGAAGACCTGATTGTCGCGATGGATGACATCTCAAAAGCAGACAATGCTGGTAAAGCGGTACGAGCAATTCGACACACGATGGGGTTTGATAATTGGCTTCGGCAAGACGAGATTAACGCAAAAGATAATGACCGAATTCAGAACCTTGACCAGATGGAAGAAGCAGCCAGCCACTACAAGACCGTTCAGAGTTACCTTGACGCCATCAGGAAGGTTCGTGAAGAATCAGAACGACGAAAGCAGGAGATGAAACGTAAACGGACGGAGATCGACGCTGTGACCCTGGCTACCGGACATGGAGCAAAGGGCCTGGAATGGCGCAGAGTTTATGCAATCGGATGGAGCGAGGGATTGCTCCCTCACCGGAAGTCAGAAGATGAGGCAGAAGAGCGACGGGTGGCCTACGTCATCGCAACGCGCGCTATGGATCACCTTACAATTTCATCCCTTCAGAATTGGAATCTCTCCACGGTCTCACCGTCGAGGTTTCTTACGGGATTAAACCTGATCTTGGGTGTCGATCCGGTAGAGCCAAACATTATTGAGCCAAACCTAAAAGGCGCTGATGAAGAACACTATCTGGGCGAAATATTCACATAAAAAGCCCCTCCCGGAATTCCACGATTTCCGGTGGGGCTCATTCTTGCCCTATTTACTTTCGGCGAACAAGCTAGCCGGAGAGATCATTGGCGCGAAACGGAAACGAAGCACTTTTGTTGCCAGATCTTGCGGTTTTGGCACAAATGCGTCCGCCCATCTGTCCGGATCAATCTTGTTAGCAATATTCAGATGTTGCGTAATCTTCGCTGATTTATCCTCTTGCTGATATAACGCGGCAGCAATGAAGTGGACGTCTGGTGCGTTCGGTTCAAGATCGAGGAGTTTCAAGATCATTGGCTCGGCTTCATTCGGCTTCTGCTGGATCAGGAAAGAGAGACTTTTGCCGATCATAGCAAATGAACTCTTGGGATCCAGCTTTAAAGCAAAATCGAATATTGGGTCAGCAAGTTTGAAGCGCCCCGAATCTTTCGTGCTCATTACCTGTCCACCACGAACCACGTACGGTTGCGCGGAATTGGGCTCCAGGGCTACAGCCCTGGTAAACGCAGCCTTGGCATCAAGTGCATCTGGTTCAAGGTAGGAGATCAGCAATTGAGTTTCGGCGAGTTGTGGGGAAGACTCTTTCAACTTGTCTCCAATTACTCGTGCCTTTTTCATCTGGCCCCGATTGATTAAAACGTATGCATTTGCGATCTGAGCAGCCGTATTCCCAGCGATAGCCGGCCCAGCCAGAGCATCCTCCGCCTTCTTAAACTCAGAATTTGCGATGAAGTAGAGGCCCTGGACAGTTTCTGTTACCTTGTCGCCTCGATTGGATCGTTTAACCTGACTAAGAGCAAGGTTCGCTTCTTTCAATCGTCCACTGCGAATTAGCGTAAGGATAGTACGATTAACAGCCAACATCGGTCCAGTCGCCGGATCCCCTGCACTTTCATATTCGCGAAGAGCGCTATTCCAGTCATTATCTGCGAAGTATGCATCTCCACGATTTATGGCAAGAGTTTCTATGTCACCGGAACCAGCCTTCGCCAGCGCAATCTTTGCCAGTGCTATCTTATGGTAAATCTCGGCGGCAAGAGTCGATTCTGCAATGAAATCCTCAGCGTTGATACTCGAATCGCCCTTCATAATGTGGAGCGCAACCAGTTCGGCGCGAGCATCAATTTCAGAATCGGGAAGATCCAATTTGGCGAGAACTTCAATGCCCTTATTGAATTCTCCTTTGCTACGGTACAGGTTTGCCAGGACGCGTGACGCGGGAATGTTCGTCGGCTCAACGACAAGTGCACGACGGGCGAACTTCATGGCCTTTTCAGTTTCGCCGGCCTTGAGCGCTTCTGTGGCCGTAGCGGAAAGTGCTGTTGCGCCTTTGGAGAGTTCATTATCAACTGTAATTGTAATCTTTGTGCTGGCCGTTTTGCCCTTGGCGTTGTAGGCCGTGGCGGAGATAGTGTGTGTGCCCTCTTTATCTGCGAGCGTATCCCAGTCGAACTCGTAAGGCACTGATTGATCCGTAAATTTTAACTGATCATCAATAGCAAATTCGACCTTATCAATATCGACATTGTTGCTGTCTGAAACTTTTGCCGTAACAGTGACAATGTCGGAAAGGGTCGCTCCATCTGCAATTACAAGCTTTATGGTCGGACCATCCAGCGCCATTGCGGATTTTTGCGAAGAACCGGAGAGGAGTAAGGCTAATGCTGCAATGAGAGTACTAACCAACCTTAACTTCGAATTAAGTACGCGATCCATTGCAGCCTCCAGATTGAGTGATATATAGTTCAACGAGTCAGGGCATCGTCTGTGATTAGTTCAATGACATACGCAGGTGCGCAGGACTGTGCGATGTGCTGTATGAGACGTCAGCAGAAAGCTTTGGCTTGACTTCACTATTCGACAAATCCACTGTAAATTCCGCACTGGCCGTCTGCCCCGGTGAAAGTTCTCCGAAAAGCGCTGATTCCTTTGGGCTGATAGATGTGCCTTCTTCACCTTTGAGGTTGATCATGATGGATGAAACCGTATGTGACCCACAATTCCGAACGTGCACGACGAACTTGGACTGAGTACCGATGATCAACGGCTCTTCGTCAAATCCAGCAACGAGGTTCATACAGGCAACACTTATCTCGCTTAGCGTAGAATTGACGCGGTCAAATCCTTGAAACAGCGCATCAGAAGATGCCCCGGCCACTCCGTTGGAATTTCCATTGTTCCGCAATAGTGCGTGCGACTGGTCGACAAAGTGTATCGCCCGATGCGTAAGTTGAACCAATTTCGGTCGACTAATAGCTTTTCGTGAAAGAATTGCTTCAATCGGAGCCCGTGCTTCATCCAACACGGATTTTGAGGAAAGACACCATGTCTCACCCGCATGAATATGGTCAACAAGTTCTCGGCGAAGACTTGAATATTGACTATCAAGCTGCTTCGTTCGATTTGTCATCTCAAAAAGTTTGGTTGAATTGGGAGCCATCCATATCGCCTTCGCAGCTGGCCTGGCATCCGTTACAATCAAACTCTCTAATCGCTCCGAATGAGATTTGGTTTCAGGTGAAATCTCACACTCCGCGAAACTGCACACGCCATTCTGCCTAAAGAATTCGATTTTCACTCTGGTTTTTTCAGCGGACGTGTTTTTCAGCAATACATATGTGGTGCATTCCGACTTTGCGGCGACAGCCGATAAACCGTCTTGCTCCCCACTGATTTCAATGGGATTGATTGTAGAAGCAGGTGCTTGACCTGTCAACTTCTCAATAGACGAAGATATACCACGAAAAAGGTTGAGATGGGTTTCATCTAAAGTTGCTTCAGAGGTGAGATGAGGGCGGATTGTTATTGGAACATCTCGCACAGGCCTTTTTTCATAGGATGCGAGAACTAAATTCTGATTCTTATGCGACTGGTCCATGACCGGCGAATAGCGAACAAACGAAATTCCTGAGAATGCAAGGACTGCTATTGCTGTAAGCGTGGATCCACTGCTTTTGAACATCAAGTCTCCTGTGAGGAACTCCTGACAGTCTCCACAGTGGAGATGCCGGGCAAGGTGCGTTTCCAGCGCCGTTCAAACTCATCACGGGTCAACATCACCCGGCGGCCACACCCATCGCAATGCAATCCTATATCTGCCCCAACCCGAGACACAGTCCAGTTTCTTCCACCGCACGGGTGCGATTTTCGAAGCTCAACTACATCGCCTACGAGTACTTTTACGGGCGTAGACATCAGATGCATCTGTTCCTTTCTGCATCTATTATAACACAACTTTGATTTACCTGCACAGACGTATACAGGTTCTACAACAAGGCGCTCATTTTGAACCGATCTGAAGATATCATACGTAGGGAATATCAGTCACAATGAAGGAACGTCGCAAGATGCGACACAGAGGAAACAAGCATGAATTCCGCACTATGGACCCGTCAGTTCTGGAAGACAACTCGAGAAGTATCTATCACGGGCATCATTCAAGAGGCCGAAATGGGAATCTCGATTGTGCTCTCCGGCAGCCCAGAATTTGAAGAATCCGCTCGGAATTCGCTTGGAATTACGCCCGCTATCACGGCGCGGGAGTCTTCCCCCACAAAACCTGTTCGTGTGATCGCCATTACAGAATCAGCATCTCAAGATAGACCAACTGGAAGTTTTACATACTGCGCTGAGCATATTGGTGGAATTGAGCGAACTATTGAGCGTGTACTGGAAGATAATCCGGAATATAGGATTTCACTAGCACGACAATATCCTGGGCTTCGTGCACAGGTATCCGCTGAGATCATTCAGACCTGCGCAACGGGCAATGCAGAGTTTGCCATGTTGAATGCACTCCCCGGCGTGGTTCCTATCATGGCTCCCCTGCTACCTGCAGGCGCTATCAGCGACATGATTATGCTGACTAAGAATCAAGCGATGATGCTCTATCGATTGGCCGCGGTTTATGGAAAGCCATTGGATATGGGTTCCCGCAGCAAAGACCTGGCCCCATTGCTTGGAAATGCCTTTAGTTGGCGAGCCATTGCGCGCGAGTTGATTGGCATGGTTCCGGGCGGCGTCGGTCTTGTAGCAAGGGGAGCCATAGCGTATGCAGGCACAATGGCTCTGGGGAAAGCTCTGGCGAAATTCCACGCGACCGGAAAGCAGGCAAACGGACAGGATATCAGAAAGTACTACCGAGAATCATTGGATACAGGCAAAGCGCTTGCGGCTGACCTGGCCAAAAAACTGTTAAGGAAGAAACGTAAAGTTGAACCGAAATCTATCGCTTAATATTCAGTAGCCATTGCGGCGCTGGACCGCCAATTCTGGTTGTCCGCAGTATCAAACAACTCCACTTGACCAATTCCGCCGAAAAGAGGAACCAATTGCTCCATCTGAACATGCCCGCCGCCTCGAATATGCGCGAGCTCAATACCGAGTTGCGTTAGAGTTCGCCCGATCAATCTTCTTCGATGACAATGCGTCGGGTCTTCTTCCCCGCATAGCAATGCGACGCGGTTATTTTGAGACTGCTTTATCAGCCAATCAATGGTCGCAAGGTATCCGCGGGTCTGCGAAATTAGATCGTATCGCACAAATCCGGATGCGTCGTAAAAGTCTCGACTTCTTGGTCGACCGCCGACCTCTTCCCCACGATAAACGGCAGAAATCTCCAGGCCAGCAAGCCACTCCTTCATCGGTGCATGATTGAAGTGCGGGTGACGACCAGACACCGGATAGGACCGAACATCCACAACAAGGTCAATCTGGTTGGCGACCAATAGGTCGCCAAGCCGTTCCAAAGTATGTACGGAATGGCCAATTGTATAAATTGTTGCAGGCAATTTTGCCTCACTCAGAAATAGAGGTGCCCAAATGGGGCACCTCAGTTGTCCCAACGGCTTTAAGTTATCGTTTAGTAACGTACAGACATTTGCCGGTGATTAGTTGCCTGCCAGACGTTATGCTGTGGCCTTCGAAATCGCATCACGGGTGGCCGTTAAACAGGTGTCGATATACTTCACTGGATCTTCTGCATGTTCTTCATACTCGAGTGCAACAATATTCTTGTAATGCAGTAGCTTCAGTTCTCTGAACAATGCGACCACTCGCAACTCCCCAAGCCCGACTTCTGTAAACTGAGTGGTCCCTTTAACATCCTTCAAATGGACAGAGTGAACACGCTTGCCAAAACGCTTGATGGCTTCTACCGGGTCCTCACTGCTTCGAAGGTAGTGACCGGTATCCACACAAACCCCAATGTAATTATTTCGTCCCTTTACAGCCGCTTCCACGCTGGATATTTTGTCGTACCGCGCTCCAGGGCCGTGATTGTGGATTGCGATGTTGATCTTGTATTCGGCGCAGAGCTTCTCCAGTGAACTGAATGCTTCGGGCGCAGGATCGGCGGTGATAGTCCCTACATGCATCGCCTTGGCAAAATCAAAAATCTTCCGAGACTTTTTAACATCTGCGTCAAACGCTTGTACTCCCCAACCCATCAATCTAATCTTGTTAGACTTCAGGGTCGCTCGAATGGCTGCAATCTTTGTTTTGTCTTCCGTCAATCCGATGTGCGCCTGATACGATTCCCAGTAGTGGAGCCCAAATTTAGATGTGAGTTCAATTGCCCTCTCAAATGAAAACGCCCGAAGCGTGTAACTTTGCATCCCCATTCTAAATGGACCATAATCTCCGTCAAACACCGGCAATGCCAGGGCGTTACTTCCAGCGACTGCAAGTGCTGACCCGGCGGCGGCGGTCAGAAAATCTCTTCGTGAAAATGTCATGTATTACAAAACCTCTCGAAGCCAGAAATTGGCGCGTATTTCTCATTCTACCCAATCGACATGATTTCCAATTAGTTGTGGAACTTCAGGCAATTTCATGCGACAATATGACCAGAAATCTACCGTATCGGAGACCAAAATCGTGGTTCGAAATGAACTGAATCCCCATCCTGAAATGGAATCGCAACTCGCCGCCCTTTTTGGCTCTCTCGAAGAAGCAACGCGTGATAGCCGAAGTGATCTCCTTGATATGCTGGCTGATCCGAAGGCCATCACCTGGCAGCCGTTTGAGGATGGCCATAGCGTAGGCACAATCTTGCTGCATATCATAGATGTGGAAGCCTGGTGGATCAGTGAATGCGGCGCGGGCATTCCACGAACCGATGAAGAGAAAAAGCGATTTCTATCAGAGGAGACTCAACAGGGAAAAGAGATTTGGCCGACATCCCCAGATATGCCGATCGAATGGTTCTTCGAACAGCACGACATCATTCGCAAACGGTCCGCTAAGATAGTCGCAAAATGGATAGATCAAAATCAAGAGATTAGTGTTCGTGACCACGTCATTACCACTGGTTGGTTACTTGCTCACGTCACCGCGCACGAGGCTTACCACTACGGACAATCAATGCTTCTGTTGATGCTTTACAATCGGCAGGTTGGAAAGTAGTTATTCTTCGTGAAATACCAACGGCGCGTCGATCTCGTCGGCTGGATCTGGTGACCACCCGGTGGGTGTAACGTCGCCGTAGATCGCATTTGCCTGACGAGTTCTGTAAGCCCAGCCCTGATCACCGTACGACCAATGCCAATATTCGCTGGGATAATTCGTCAATCCACCGGCTGTCATCGCTGTAACGAGAATCTTGCGTGTCGTCTGTGCCTTAACTGACAAACCTGGCGCGTCCGTAAAAAAGCATTTTGGATCCGTACGTTCAAACGGCGAACAGTGATCGTATGGTTTGCCCTTATCATCAGTAAGAATGATGTCCACCGCCGCGCCGGTAGTGTGTGGCGGAGGAACCTTTGTGTTTGCGGGCGCGGTGAATTGATTAACTGTACGCGTAAGCTTCGTCTGGCTCCACTCAGGATTTTTGGTTGCGAAGATGTTCCACACAGCCCGGTACATACGTGCCTGAATGAATGGCGCCCGCCATCCCTCGACTACCGAAATTCGATATCCGTCAGGCAAAAGCAGAGTTGCGGCATGCAGCTTTTCCGCGACAGATTTTCGCAGTATGGTCTCCCTTCGGTACTGAAATCGAGGAGTATCGAGCAAGATATTCGGACAAGCATCTCGAAAATCTACCATCTCCTCGCCGCATTCAATGATCTTAATATGGCGAAGAGCAGTTACTGGTTCGGCAATGGATATTTTGTCTGAGATCAATTTTCCACTCTGTTCTTTAGTCGTAGCCCTTTTGGAATAATCAGGTTATCCAATCGGTCAAACCCGAATTGAACAAGTAATGCGAGTATGGCTGCAGGGATGGCACCCTGCAAAATCGTTGCGTTGTCATTCAGGCTTAAACCACTGACAATCGGTTCGCCAAATCCACCTGCGCCGATCAATGCTGCAAGTGTCGCCGTGCCAACATTGATAACCGCACTCGTTTTGATTCCCGATAAAATAGATCGACTGGCAAGAGGCAAATATATTTTCCTGAGAATGGATGACTGGTCCATCCCCAATGCTTCAGCAGACTCGCGAATATTCTGCGGAATATCTTGAAGGCCGGTTGCCGTGTTTCTTACAATTGGCAAAAGACTATAGAGAAACAGAGCCACGATCGCGGTGGTAGAACTAATGCCGAAAAACGGTAACGGAACCAATAACGCAAGAAGCGCGAGTGAAGGAATTGTCTGAATCATGCCGACCACTGAGAGGACGATTTGACCCCCGACACCACCCCGAGCTGCATATACTCCCAGTGGAATGCCCACCAGAACCGCGGCTAACAAGGAAATCATAACAAGTTTCAGGTGCTGTAAAGTCCAACGGACCAATTTGGAGGTCAGATGCTCGGCCTCCATTTTTTCACCAGAATTGCCAGAAGCCGACGTTGTGCCAACGAAAGCCAATGTGGCTGCTTTTGTGTAATCCTTCGACTTTTCAGCTTCGGCATTCATTGCGACCATCAACTTTTCGTCGATGTGCCCCTCAAGCGACTTCAAGACTGATATCACGTTTGCAGGCAAATCCAGGCGATAGAGCAGCACCGCCTGATATGCAGGAAAATAATTGAGGTCGTCTTTCAAAATCGTAAACTGCGGGTCGATCAACTTGGCATCCGTTGAGTACGCATCCTTTACGTCAGCTTCACCGCTCGCAAGGGCTTCGTATCCCAGTGTGTGCTCCACACCCCGAACATTTGACATTTTCAGGCCGTACTTTTGAACGAGCGGTTTCCAGCCGTCCTTCCGCTCCAGAAATTCATGGGTGATAGCAACTCTCAAGTCTGGATGTGTTCTAAGGTCAGTAATGGTGCGGATACCAAGTTTCTTCG
>JBDUAM010000544.1:0-3776 GCA_040004655.1 Chthonomonadales bacterium
TAGAGCAACGATTTTAAAGCATTTCTTTCCACTCTGGGTTTGGTCCTATCCTGACTTCTTGGTGAAGACGCGACTGGCAACTCATTCTCCCGATAGAGGGCCAAAGTCCGAAGACAGGATGTGCCGAATCACTGCGCCAGCAACGATTCGAGATGACTTAACGTCAGAATACATTCGGATTGTCAGTCTGTCAGGAAAACTAATGGGGCGTTAATGGTCTGACAGTGGGCGTCCAAAATTAGGACGGCAAACACAACAGAATTCACGCGCCGTTCTCGCAAAAAAGGGGTAAAACAGAATCATGAAAATCGGTCTCGAAGCGCGTTGCAAATTCTCTCACCGAGACCACCGGAGGACCGTAATTTGAGTACCGATATACTGCCGCTGCGTGGCATTGATCACATTCGTTTCTTTGTTGGCAATGCCCGACAATCCGCCTATTTCTACCGCAACTGTTTTGGGTTTGATATAACCGCTTACGGCGGACTCGAAACCGGCATGCGTGATGAGGCCGGATACGTTTTGAAACAAGGTGAGATCACTTTCGTTCTCTCATCTCCACTCTCCGCAAACCATCCAGACAATGCACGCCTCGTGAAACATGGCGACGGCGTCGTGGATATCGCTCTGGAAGTAGACGATGTGCAGGTTGTGTATGAGTCGGCGGTCGCACGGGGAGCGGTTGGACTGACCCCTCCCACCCTTTTGGAGGATGAGAACGGTGTCTACGAATTCGCCAGCATCCAGACCTACGGCGACACCGCGCATACCTTCGTAAATCGCGACCGCTATCATGGCGCGTTCGCCCCGGGCTACAAGCTTATTGATCCCATGCGCTACAGCGAGACATCCCACAAGTCGGTCGGCTTGCAGTACGTCGACCACTGCGTCGGCAATGTTGAGCTGGGAAAGATGGACGAATGGGTCGGGTTCTATCAGCGCGTGATGGGATTTGCTCAGCTTGTAAGCTTTGACGATAAACAGATCAGCACAGAGTACACCGCGCTCATGTCCAAGGTCGTTTCGAATGGAAGTGGGCGAATCAAATTCCCTCTCAACGAGCCAGCCGAGGGTCGACGCCGAAGCCAGATCGACGAATACCTGAAGTACTACGGCGGACCGGGTGTGCAGCATATCGCGCTGGCAACGGATGACATCATCAAAACCGTCTCCGCGCTTCGGGCCAACGACTGCTCGTTTCTCCGCGTGCCGCAGACCTACTACGATATGCTCCCTGATCGCGTGGGACACGTCGACGAAGACCTCAAGGAACTCGCCAAACTCGGCATTCTGGTCGACCGCGACGATGAAGGCTACATGCTGCAGGTCTTCACGAAGCCTGTAGAAGATCGACCAACTCTTTTCTTCGAGATCATCCAACGCAAGGGCAGCAAGAGCTTTGGCAAAGGTAACTTCAAGGCGCTGTTCGAAGCGATTGAGCGAGAGCAGGAACTTCGAGGCACGCTGTGAGGCTGCCCATGCCTACCAGCTTCCCCTCATTCCGCGATTTCTATGCCTTTGAAGAGCATGTGGTGAACGCTCGAAAGAAACGTGGTCTGGAGATGGTACCGGAGTGGTATCTTGCGCCGGTTTTCTACTTCTCGAACCCGGCAGTCATTGTGGGGCCAGACGTGGATATTCGAAAGCCAGCCGCCACCAACGAACTCGACTATGAACTGGAAATCGCGGTCATCCTGAACAAGGATGGTCGCGATATCCCGGTCGAAGAAGCCGACAGCTACATCCTCGGCTTCACCATTCTCAACGATTGGAGCGCGCGCGATCTCCAGCGAGCCGAGATGAAGGTGGGCCTCGGCCCCGCCAAAGGCAAGGACTTCATCACCAGCATCGGCCCAAATCTCGTGACGCCGGATGAAATTGCAGATCGTATCATAGATAGCAGTAAGGGTAATCGGTACGACCTGACCATGGTAGCGCGCGTGAATACTGTGGAGTATTCCCGGGGAAACCTGCGCGATATGAACTGGACATTTGCCGAACTCATTGCTTACGCCTCGCGCGATACACTGGTCACAGCTGGCGATCTGATCGGCAGCGGGACCGTTGGCACCGGTTGCATCACCGAATTCCCGGATGGCGTCCACCCGTGGCTGCGGCCCGGCGATGTTGTGGAGTTGGAAGTCGAACGATTGGGTCTTCTGAGAAACAAGGTCGTCGCGTGACTCGGGCAGCTCGAACGCACCTTTCACGCAGCTCGGAAGGGTTTGTCAAGAAAGTTATTTTCAACCCGATGTTTCCGTTTGACCCGAAGGTCTATCCGTTCAACATTCCGTCCGTGCTGGCCATTCCCAGCATCGACTTTCACCCGAAAGTGACCTTTATGGTAGGAGAGAACGGCAGCGGGAAGTCGACCATTGTCGAAGGTATCGCGGTTCGTGCGGGCTTCAGTGCGGAAGGCGGAACGAAGAACTTCAACTTCTCGACCAAGAATTCAGAGTCCCGCCTTCACAACCATATTGAGATCGTTCGCGGACCGTATCGGGAAGAGATGGGCTTCTTTCTACGGGCGGAGAGCTTCTACAACTTTGCAACTGAAATCGACAAGATCGATGAGGACGTTTCAAACAAATACATTAACTCTTATGGAGGCGTCTCGCTCCACGAACAATCGCATGGTGAATCATTTATGGCCGTGATCGAGAACCGGTTTCAACCGCGGGGACTATTCATTCTCGACGAACCCGAGGCGGCACTCTCCCCGCAACGACAGATCGAATTGCTGAGGTTGATCCACGAGTATGCCGGTAATCAGGGATCGCAGTTTATCATCGCGACCCACTCGCCCATTTTGATGGCCTACCCGCATTCGACCATCTACAAATTGAATCAAGATGGCCTGCAACAGGTGGAGTACGAGAAGACGGAACACTATCTCGTGACGCTGGACTTTCTAGAAAACGTAAACATGTACCGCAAAATTCTATTTGACAACCGATTGATCGATCAGGAGCCGCAATAGTCATGGACCAGTTGGAGCGCGAAAAATTTCTCGTTCGGGCCAACCTGCTTTGCCTCCGCGGTAAGTACGAGGAGGCGACCATAATTCTGAACGGCATCCTGGTCTACTTCCCGAACGACGACGAGATCCAAGAATTAGTTGTAAAAATTCGCAAAACAAAGTACACAGAAAAGGCGCATCTTATCCAGAAGTATGCGTTGCGCCGCAAACTTCTAATGGCTACGTCGTCACAACGGCTCTCGTGGTGGTGCGGATTATTCGTGGGTTTCGTGTGGTCCATCTACTGGTTGGTTCAGTCCATCTTAATTGGTGTTCGAAATGGCTTCCGTACAAACACGGAATATTTACTGGAAAGCGAATACAGCAACAGATTCTTTTACATGCCTGTCTTCGTAAATGTCCTATTTTTCACCGTCGTGATTTTGGCGACTCTTCTTGCCGCAAGCATTTTGATCATTCTAACCCGAAGTTCAGCTCAATGGGAAGAGATTGAAGGTGGATCCGAGCCACCTTTCAATCCCCTTGTTCACTTTTAGACCGTGGGATAAGACAAAATCTATGGACCCGCGCGAACGCGAAAACTTACTAATTGAGGCGAATCTGCTCTGCACGAGGGGCAAGTTCGAGCAGGCGCAAAAACTGCTGGAACAGATTCGACACGCCTTTCCAGGTGACAATGACGCCTGGTATCTGCTGGAACGAATTCGCGCAACCAAAGAGATTGAAAAAGACCACGATTACAGAATGCGCACGGCGCGTCATACTCTTGGTATGCACACGTCGTTCAATCGCCTCT
>JBDUAM010000431.1:0-3772 GCA_040004655.1 Chthonomonadales bacterium
GTTTCTGCACTTGCATATTCGCCGGACGGCAAGTTTATCGCTGTCTCTGGATATCGCGAAGTCTTGATACATAAGTCTGACGGGAGCGGTTTGGTAGCTCGACTTGTCGGCAAGTCTCCAAGGATTGAATCGCTGGCCTATTCGCCGGATGGAAAGTATCTGGCAGCCGTGGGCGGCGCTCCGTCGCTATTTGGTGAGGTCCAGATATGGGATGCTACGAAAAACACACTAACGACATCCGTGCAACTTGGATATGATTCACTTTTTGGATGTTCGTTCGAATTGTCTCCGTTCCAGACGGAAAACTGCTACTTAAATTCGATAACCACAGCGATTGGATATTCGCGACCGCGTGGGCTAAAACCACCGACATCCCGAAGATGACGGCCACGGCAAACAAGGGCGGTAGAACCAATCGAGCTGCTGTTCCTGAGGACACACAGCACTTACTTTCTACTGGAAGAGATGCGGCCATAAAACTGGTGATCTCTGATTCAGGTAGCTTTGTAGACGACATCAATACCCACACATCCGCGTACCGCGCGATGGTAAGACATCCGAACGAAAATCAAGTGCTGGTCGGCGGCGACGATGGCGTCCCGAGAATTTATCAGGTCTTCAGAACCAAACCCAGAACAATGAATCAAGAAGATCACAATTTGATACGGGCATTTGACAAATTGCCCGGTCAGATCAACGCTGTCGCATTTAGTCCAGACGGAAAGAATATTGTCGTTGGCGGCGAGGGTGGTGAAGTCAGAATTTACCGCGTGAGCGACGGTATGAAATTGGCCACATTTAACGGTACGGCCGAAGTGGTTTTTACCATTGCCTATCGGCCAGATGGTAAACAGATCGCAGTGGGCGGGCTTGACGGCAAGATTAGGTTGCTGAACGCTGATAGTGCATCATTAATAACAGCTTTTGAGCCTGTCAAAGTTGAGAAGCGTGCTGCTGCAGTACACTAAGTTGCACGAATGGAATGGATGAGGGAGTGCAAAAAAGTGATTAGCCGAAATCTGGTGTTTTCTATTTCAGCGTTTATTGCCATGGTTGTTTCGTTGCCGGTTTATGCCGCCGCTACCGACAAGCCTGGGTCCATTCGCGTCATTCCATCGTCCATCGTCTTGTCGAACCTGCGTGATGAGCGTAAGGTGCTGGTCTCCGTGAAATCTGCAGACGGTTTCTGGAAAGATGTCACGTCGACAGCGAAGATGACCTTGCCAACGTGCGTGACAAAGAATTCCGAAGGATATCTGAAGCCGGTAAGGCCGGGCTCATCGGTGTTGAAAATCTCTGTCGGCGGTCAAACACGTACAATACCGATTACCGTGAAATCGACGGTCGATCCTCCTATTAGTTTTGTGAAGGACATCATGCCGATTATGGCCCGCACGGGCTGTAATGCGGGCACGTGCCACGGGTCTGCGAAAGGGAAGAACGGTTTCAAACTATCCTTGCGAGGATACGATCCCGATTACGATTACCATGCCCTTATCGATGATATTTCTGGCCGACGATTCAACCGCGCCGAACCTGCACAGAGTTTGATGCTCTTGAAAGCGACCCAGGGAGTTGCCCATCAGGGTGGCCTGATTTTTGAAGAGAATTCTCGCTACTATCCCATTCTGTACAAGTGGATCGCCGATGGCGTAAAAAGCGATGTCAACACGGCAAAGCGAGCCAAGAGTATTGAAGTACTGCCCGACAAGCCGAAAATTGCATTGCCTGGTGACAAACAGCAGTTGATGGTTTTGGCACACTATCCGGACGGCTCCACGCGAGACGTAACTCGTGAGGCTGTATTTACAAGTACCATGCCTGAAACGGCGACCATTACTCCGGCCGGCGCCGTGACGGCAGTACGTCGAGGTGAGGCATCCATCCTGGTGCGTTATGAAGGTAACT
The DNA here is from genome assembly GCA_040004655.1 of Chthonomonadales bacterium. Taxonomy (GTDB): domain Bacteria; phylum Armatimonadota; class Chthonomonadetes; order Chthonomonadales; family CAJBBX01; genus JBDUAM01. The sequence continues at coordinate 1,909 of JBDUAM010000431.1, forward strand.
ATGCTGCCGACGGCATGACCATCATTGGCGACCGAACGGGCTACAAATGGGCCGGTCAGCCGCAGCTCAATTACATTGACAAACTGGTCGATAACAAACTTCTACATATCAAGGCGATCCCATCTGGCCTCTGTACCGACTCCGAGTTTCTTCGTAGGGTATCAATAGATGTCACGGGACTTCCGCCAACTCCAGAGCAAGTCCGAGCGTTTGTTGCGGACAAGACACCCGTTCAGGTCAAGCGAAATCGACTTGTTGCTGAACTTACAGGTTCGAAAGAGTACGTGGATAACTGGACCAACAAATGGTCCGACCTTCTATCCGTCAACCGCAAATTCCTTGGTGAACGGGGAACGTGGAAATTCCGAAACTGGATTCGGGAGCAAGTCGCCAACAATGAGCCATATAATTCCTTTGTTCGACAGATCATCACCGCTTCTGGCTCTACTTATGATCATCCTGCGGCCAGCTACTGGCGTGTGGCGAGGGAGCCCAATCAGGCTACCGAGAACGTAACGCAGCTATTTCTGGGTATTCGCTTTTCCTGCAATAAGTGCCACGATCATCCGTTTGAACGTTGGACCCAGACTCAGTACTATCAATTTGCCGCTAACTTTGGCCGAATTGGTTATCAGCCAGGAATTGCAGAGGGCGACGAGGATATTTTCGACAAGTCCGCCGGGGAAGTAACGCATCCGCGGTTGAATAAAGTCATGCAAGCGACTTATCCGTACACGATTGGCGAAAAGTTGACTGCAACCGATTCTAGGCGCGAAGGGTTAGCAAACTGGCTGACTTCATCCAAAAATCCCTATTTCGCGAAGTCGTTTGTCAACCGAATCTGGAGCTATTTCCTCGGTCGCGGCATCATCGATCCGGTGGACGATATCCGATCAAGCAACCCGGCAGTCAATCCAGAACTCCTCGATGCGCTTACCAGGGATTATATTGATCACGGTTTCGATACAAAGCGGTTGATCCAGACGATCTGCGCCTCTCGCACCTACCAGGCGACGATCAAGACAAATCAATGGAACTTTGACGACAATTCAAATTTCTCGCACGCTCTTCCTCGCCGATTGACTGCTGAACAATTGGTTGACGCGCTAAGCCGTGCGACGGGCAGCTTACAGCGCTATGCCGGTGTACCTGAAGGTTTCAGGGCAGTACAGCTACCAGACTCATCCGTAGCTGCTGGTGGTTTCCTCGATCTGTTTGGTCGACCGGTGCGTGAGAGTCCGTGTGAGTGTGAGCGCAGCAGCACGGTAAGTCTGGGCCAGACGCTGAATCTGGTAAATGGTCCGACCATCAATGATGCAATTCACGACACCAACGGTCGACTTTCGAAGTTGATGAATACCGATCCGACTGACAAGGCGATTATTGAGGACACGTTCTTGAGCGCCCTCTGTCGAATGCCGTCGCAGGATGAACTGAAGAAATCCGAGAAGGTGCTCGTCGTCACGGATAGCGCCATCAAAGAAGTTATGGCTGGCAAGAATGGGGCCAAGACAGAAGTTGAAGCAAAGAAACTCGTCAGATTAGAAGCAGCGCAGGATATTCTATGGGCGCTGATCAACAGTCCGTCATTCTTGTTCAATCGATAAAAGTGTAAGTTCGTAGTTTGCCTTCGGGCGATCCTTGGAGAATCTCTCCAACAGGAGGAAAAGAAATGCTATCTATTCCGGGAAATAATCATCTTGACTGTGATGGCGTAACTCGCCGCGAACTTTTACGCGTGGGTGGCGCTGGCTTTCTTGGGCTGAGTCTGCCCGAGTTCCTCTCTATGGAGGCGCGCGCCAGTACGGATAACAAGAAGGGCGCTGCCGGATTCGGCAGCGCCAAAAATGTGATTCTCATCTTC
>JBDUAM010000207.1:0-3769 GCA_040004655.1 Chthonomonadales bacterium
AGAGATCCAACGGCAAAGTGGATGGCTTGGTGATCGAGATGAGCAGGGCTGGCGGACACAACGCACCACCACGTGGGAAGCTACAGCTTTCAGAGACGGGTGAGCCGCTCTACAGCGAACGGGACGCGATCGACATTGGAAAGCTGCGTGAGTTGGACGTACCCTTCTGGCTGGCAGGCGGATATGGGCATCCTGAAAAGCTAAGTGAGGCATTGTCTCTGGGAGCAACAGGTGTACAGGTAGGAACGGCCTTCGAGTTCGCGGAGGAATCCGGGCTGCGAGAAGACTATAAGCGGGCATTACTGGCCAAGGCAATTGCAGGAGAGGTGCAGGTGTTTACCGATCCGCTTGCATCTCCAACAGGATTCCCCTTCAAAATTGCGCACTTGGAAGGCACCAACTCCGAGCAGGAGATGTATCTGTCGAGACCTCGTATTTGCGATCTCGGGTTTCTGCGTGAGCCTTACAAAACACCGGAGGGAGGCATCGGATATCGTTGCGCGGCCGAGCCGACTAGCATCTATCTTTCGAAGGGCGGCAAATTGGAAGATACCGTGGGCCGAAAATGCATCTGTAATGCTCTGGTAGCTAATGTTGGATATCAGCAGGTGAGAAACGGAGGCCATGTCGAAAGAGGAATTGTAACCGCAGGAGACGATCTGAGCCATGTCTTACAATTTTTGGCACCAGACCACTCTAGTTACAAGGTGGCGGATGTCCTTACTACACTTCTAGCCCCACTAGCACCCATTAGAGTAGTCGAGCCTGAGCACGCTTATGCCGAGCATGCAGCGGCAGTGCGCCTCTTCGGGTAGAAGTTGGGCCATCGCAAGCTGCCAGGTAACCCTTCACTCACCTTATACAGATGATTGATACTTCGAACTACTCCGGAATATATAATTCACAATGATGAATCAGCCCTACCGACCCGTGGTCCAGTCGCTCAGTCACACTCGCGCCGAAAATGCCCGTCACCTAATGAGCCGGCTGCGCCTAAACTGGCTGCTGGCTCACCTGCCACCAACGTTTGTGTGGGCGGTGTACGTTTTTCTGAACAGCTTTATCACGATCGCGCTGCTGACTCTGCTTGCCCTGATCACTCATAATCCTTTTGTATTTCCTTCTCTTGGCCCGACTGCCTACCTATTTTTTTTTACGCCGCTTGGCGAAACTTCAAGTCCACGGAACGCAGTGTATGGCCATGCTATTGCCTTGGTCTGTGGCTTTGCTGCGTACACGGTTACCGGCATGCATGCCTTTCCCCAAGGTTTTGCGGGAGAAGTATATTGGCCTCGCATAGTCGCGTCTGCGCTAGCTCTGTCGCTCACGGGAGCCATCATGGTATTGCTACATGTGAACCATCCACCCGCTGGGGCGACTACGATGATTGTTTCGCTCGGCATTCTTCCCAAGCTCGAATATCTTCCAATTATCGAGATCGCAGTAGTGTTGCTGGCTGCTCAGGCGTTTGTCATTAACCGGCTTGCAGGATTGCCGTACCCTGTATGGCGAAGCGCCGCTTCACGCAGTGGCGGATGATCCGCTTCAGATATTTGAACCAGGTGTTTATTGGTTGGCGAACAATGAAGCGGTGCTCTCTTTCAGACCGTACCATTACACAGTCAATCAGAGGTAATCCTCGAGTCGACGCTTTATGGAAGCATCACAGTTAAAGCTCCCGACCTACAGGAAGATGGCTCTAATTGTGTAGGTAAGCGGCATCGGACCAGCGAAGCTCCCGCCTCAGTTGTTGGATCCGGGTATCGCTGTCGATGCGGATCAGTTCGACGCCCGCAATCTCCGCGAAGTCTTCGAGATGCTCCATAGTCAGCGCCTGGCTGAACGAGGTGTGATGTGCTCCGCCTGCGTAGATCCAAGCCGCAGCCGCGACTTTCAAGCTCGGCTCCGGAATCCACACTGCACGCGCAACCGGTAGCTTTGGAAGCTCCTGTTCGGGCTGGACGACCTCCACCTTATTAACAATCATGCGGAAACGACTGCCCATATCAACCAGCGACGCGACGACTGCCGCTCCGTTGGGAGCCGTGAAGACCAGCCGTACAGGGTCTGCCTTGCCACCAATGCCCAGCGGATGTACTTCAAGAGACGGCTTGCCCGAGGCAATCGATGGACAGACTTCGAGCATGTGGGACCCAAGAATCTTCGGAGTTCCGCTGAAATCGTAGGTGTAGTCCTCCATGAAGGAGGTACCACCGGGCAGGCCGTGAGCCATCACCTTCATAGTGCGGACCAGTGCCGCTGTCTTCCAGTCTCCTTCGCCGCCAAAGCCATAGCCGGACGCCATCAATCGCTGCACGGCGATGCCGGGCAACTGCCCCAGGCCGTGCAGATCCTCAAAGGTATCGGTGAACGCGCCGAAGCCTCCCTCGGTCAGAAAAGCACGTAATCCAAGCTCGATCTTCGCCGCGACATGCAGAGCGCCCGGACGATCATGTTGCTTTGCAATCGAGTAGGCATCGCGATATTCAAGCACCAGATTGTCGGCCTCGACATCGCTGAACTGATTCATGCGGGCTACCAGATCGCCGACACCGTATCCATTCACGGAGTATCCGAGGGCGGCCTGCGCGGCCACTTTGTCGCCATCAGTCACGGCAACTTCTCGCATATTGTCTCCAAAGCGAGCGACCTTGAGGTTCTGCGATTCATGCCAACCAGCGGACGCGCGGCTCCATGCAGCGATCTCGGCGACTGTCTCCGGGTCCTGCCAAAAGCCGACGACAACTTTGCGCGCTAACCGCAGACGCGCCGCGATGAAGCCGAACTCTCGGTCTCCATGCGCCGACTGGTTGAGGTTCATGAAATCCATGTCGATGGTCGACCATGGTAGGTCGCGGTTGAACTGGGTGTGGAGATGCAAAAATGGCTTCGATAGTATGCTCAGTCCGGCGATCCACATCTTCGCAGGCGAGAAGGTGTGCATCCAGAGAACCAGGCCAATGCAACTCTCCGTATTATTGGCGCGGCGGCAGAGATCCCGAATCTGATCTGGTGTTGTTAGGATAGGCTTGAATACGATCTGGACTGGAATTGCCGTTTCGTCATTGAGCGAATTAGCAATCTTCTGCGAGTGCGCCGCTACCTGCGCCAGCGTCTCCGGTCCATAAAGGTGTTGGCTACCGGTGACAAACCAGATTTCCAGAGATTTCAATTCAATCATTTGTAGCGTCCTTTGTGTCCAATTCTGAAGACTATATCCTGAAGAACATAGAGTAAACGTATTCTCATAGGGAGACATCAATCTTGATTCAAGGAGCGAACAGCATATGACCGGCTCGCATCCAGCAAACACAGTGGGATGTTTTTAAATTCCACCCAGCATAAAAATGACTATGTGACCTTATTCACTCAGTTATAGAGGAAGTTATTGTCAAGCGCAATTTTCGTACTGGCGGGATTCGCACTTAATTCCCTGAGAATCTCTCAACCGAGTCCGTTAAAAGATCTGGAAGTTTACTTCTACGTTTAATTCGACCAGAACCGGCTTGCCATTCTCCATTGCAGGCCTGAATTTATACTGCTTGACCGCCTCGACCGCTTTCTCGTCCAGTCCCATGCCAACGCCCCGAATCACGTGCACGTGGCTTGGAAGCCCATTGGTATCGACCCATAGATTGACCAGAACGTTCCCTGCAACCTTGGCCTTGCGGGCTTCTTCAGAGAACTCCGGCTCAACCGAGTAGATCAGCACAGGAGCGGAGACACCTCCTCCAATCCGTCGCGGACCACCGCCGGTATTTCCACCAGA
>JBDUAM010000511.1:0-3765 GCA_040004655.1 Chthonomonadales bacterium
CACGGCAGGAGCCAGCGCATACTCCCGAGTAATCGACTTCAAGCGGATGAGAGACATCGCCGATGAAGTCGGTGCGCTGCTGTTTGTGGACATGGCGCACATCGCCGGACTCGTCGCCGCCGGAGTCCACCCGAGCCCGGTTCCTTACGCAGACTATGTTACGACGACGACGCACAAAACGCTTCGAGGACCTCGTGGTGGATTGATCCTCTGCAAAGAGCAATATGCCAAAGCCATCAACACGTGGGTTCTCCCAGGCATACAAGGCGGACCCCTAATGCACGTAATCGCAGCAAAGGCGGTCTGTTTTCGAGAGGCAATGCAGCCAGGATTTGCCAATTATCAGCGACAAATTGTTGCCAATTCTCGAGCACTTGCAGATGCCCTTACAAACGTAGGCTTACGAATTGTGAGCGGCGGAACCGACAACCATCTGATGCTGGTCGACCTGCGAACACGACGGTTGACCGGTAAAGTCGCGCAGATCGCTCTCGACGATGTACGAATTACCGTCAACAAAAACCTCATTCCGTTTGACCCCGAGAAGCCGCTGGTCACCAGTGGAATTCGACTTGGCGCTCCTGCTGTGACTACCCGCGGGTTCAAAGAGCCTGAGATGCGAAAGGTTGCTTCTCTCATCGACGAGATCTTGAGTGATCCGCATAACCCCTCCGTTCAGGAATCGGTGAAGGTGGGCGTCGCTGAGTTGACATCGCGCTTCCCATTGACGGATGGCGTTGCTTAGTCCACTACTCAAGTTCATCGCTGGCAGCATATTCGTAGCTCTGCTCGCGTTTGGGATTATTCCCACATGTGTCGGGCAGATAGTTCCTCGACCAGAGGATATCGCCCGCGACGCCCGAACCGTTGACATGAGCCACGCTGTAGCCAGGGCTGTTCGCGACCCCATCGTTGGGCGATAAACCGTTGCGCTCGCGATACAACCGCTGAATCTGCGTAAGTTAGCGTATTAAAGTCTGTCGGGATACTTTGGGCACGAAACTCTTGCCAATTGGAAAGGGCAAATGATGAGCAGACTAAATGCAAAGATGCACACGCTTTCGATTTGTATATCTTTGGCTCTAAGTATTGCGGTTGTAACAGGCGCCAAATCTCAGACTCCTGCGCCGGTGGTAACGATGGACGCGGCGAGCCTGTTTGACTACGACAAGGGCCTCGCTCTGAGTCCGGAAGAGGGTTCATCGACTGCGTCTGGAAACATGGTGACTATCAACGTCAAATACCAGAGCATCAATAATCAGAAGGTTCCAGCCGTTCTCGTATTGCCTAAAGACCGTGGCGACAACAAGATTCCATGCGTGGTTTTGATGCACGGCCTTGGTATGAACAAAATGGGCCTCATGCTTTTCTGGGGACAGTTCATCAAAAGCGGATTTGCAGTCATCAGCATTGACGCTCAGTATCATGGTGATCGTGCGCAGAAGCCTGCACCTGAACTATTCGGTTCGTCCGTTTATGCAACCCGCGAGCTTCTCATTCAGACGGTTGTGGACCTGAGGAGAACTGTGGACTATCTTGAAACTCGACCCGAAATTGATTCTAAGCGAATAGGATATGTAGGTTTCAGTATGGGCGGAATTCTTGGCTCCATTGCATGTTCGGTGGACAAACGATTCGTTGCGCCAGTATTGGCCCTGGCCGGAGGCGACTGGAAATTGATGTCCGCAAAATCAAAACTCCCTGCGGCTGATGCGGTTCGCAAAGCGGGGTTGGCTTCCTCGCAGATGGCATCGGTGCTTGAACCGGTCGACCCGGTAAAGTGGGTCGCAGGAATTGCACCTCGTCCAGTTCTGTTTATAAATGGCGACGCCGATGATGTTGTGCCAGTCGAATGCGGCAGGGCGTTGCACGCTGCTGCTGGGCCCATTAGCGAGGTGATGATTTATAAAGGCGGACATGTTCCCGCTGGGGCAGAGATGTTGAAAGTAATCACCAAAATCGGTTCGTGGTGCGATGCGCATCTGAAAGCCCCAAAGTAATTCAGGACGTAAAGGGAGAAGTATGGAGAACGGTCAGGCCACAGTGAGTCGCCCAAGTTGGGACGAATATTTCTTGAATATCGCGCGGGATGTTTCTACCCGTGCGACCTGCATGCGTCGACTTGTCGGTGCAGTAGTCGTGATGGATAAGCGAATACTTACCACCGGATACAATGGCGCACCGCACGGATTGCCGCACTGTACGGATGTTGGCTGCAAAATGCAGGATGGACACTGCGTGCGCACGCTGCATGCCGAGCAGAACGCAATCGTCCAGGGGTCGCTCTATGGGGTTTCGTTGCGTGGCGCGTCGCTCTATGTGACCTGCCAGCCCTGCAACAACTGTGCAAAAATGATCATCAATGCCGGTATCTCTAGGGTCGTATACGATGGTGATTATCCGGATGAGTTTGCAATGGAACTGTTCCAGCAGTCGAACATGGAAGTGATTCGGTTGACGCCGGAGATGAAGGGGCGGGGAGAAAAGCTCCTTTGATCGCCCTCTTCGCAGCGTTCGTATTAGCAATGCTTGTCACGGTGGCGGTGACGCCAGCCGTTGGCAAGATTGCTGAACGTTGCGGCGCGATGGCTGTGCCTCGAGATAGAGACGTTCACGACAAACCGACTCCGAGGTGGGGCGGTATCGCCATTTATCTCGGGGTGATCGTGGCAGTCGCGTTAACTGTCTCTTACAGGCACTATGCAACCCACGGAGTCTTCGGCTGGAATCGGCACATCGCCGGAATCCTGATTGCTGGAACCTTTATTGGGCTGTTGGGCATGGTCGATGACCTCAGAGACCTTCGCGCCATATGGCAGATCGCGGCGATTGCTGGAGCCGGTGCGATTCTGATTGCGTTTGGCGTTAGGATTGAAGGTGTGTCCAATCCATTTGTGTCGCACACGATTGGAACCTACCATCCCAACCAGTGGATTCAACTCAGCGTGCCGCTCAGCATTATTGCCACGCTGTTCTGGGTTCTGCTGGTGACCAAGACCGTTGATGCGATTGATGGTTTGGATGGTCTCGCGGCGGGAGTTTGCGCCATATCGGCGGCGACACTCGCGCTCATGGCATCGCAATCGAGGCAGCATGATGGAACTGCGCTAGCGCTACTAGGTGCCGCAGTGGTGGGGGCTTGTGTGGGCTTTTTACGACACAATTACAGCCCGGCTCGAATTTTTATGAGCACGGTTGGCGCTCAGTTTCTTGGTCTGACTTTGGCTGCGCTGTCTATTCTGGGTACTTTTAAGATCGCAGCGGCTATCTCGGTGGCTGTGCCGCTGTTAGTGCTGGGAGTGCCGATCTTTGATTATGGGATCGTGCTCTTTAAACGGTTCGTCCAGAAAGCGCCGTTGACTGTAGCGGACCGCCGACACCTGCATCACAGATTATTAGACCGGGGGCTCAGTAAGCAGCAGGCAGTCTGGGTGATTTACGGATGCACTGCGGCCTTGTGCGGCGTAGCTATAGTCGTATTCAATTTTTCAAAATAGTTCGGCTGTTGCCAGTTCGACAAGGCATGTCGGCCCAAATGGAGTGTGACTTGAGCAGTCCCAGAAAGATCATCTGCGTGTTTGGTACCCGCCCGGATGCTGTGAAAATGGCGCCGGTCGTGAAGGAACTTCAGCGATTTCCGGAACAGTTTGAAACGCTCGTGGTTGTCACTGGCCAGCACCGGGAACAACTGGATCAGGTCCTAAAAGTCTTTGACATCAATCCGGATTTTGATCTTGGCATTATGCAGCACGGCCAAACACTTTC
>JBDUAM010000227.1:0-3729 GCA_040004655.1 Chthonomonadales bacterium
AATTGCAGGTGATGGCAAAACCATTGCTTACATCGGGGCCGGAAAGGACTGCATAGGTTTGCTGGTCTTTGAAGACAAGATACGACCAGAATCGGCTGAACTAATTCGGCGGCTAAAGGTGATGAAAATTGATCATATATTGATGCTGACAGGCGACGCTCCCGAAACAGCGAAAGCCGTTGCAAAACGCCTTGGCATAAAAGAGTTCTTTGCGCGCCTGCAGCCAGACGAGAAACTGAAGCATATTCAAGAGTTGGCAGAGAAGCGAGTGGTGATGATGGTCGGGGACGGCATTAATGACGCCCCAGCGCTTGCCACCGCTCGTGTTGGAGTAGCCATGGGAAGCTTTGGTACAGGAGTTGCAACCGACGCCGCCGATGTTGTTATTACCGTTGAAAATGTGGAGCGCGTTGCAGATATTATCCGTCTTGGACGAAGAATGACACAGGTGGCAATTCAAGGAATTCTCTTCGGCATTGGTTGCAGCGTGGTGATGATGGTTTTTGCTGCATCAGGATATATTTCTCCAACAGCCGGTGCGTTGCTTCAAGAAGTCATTGACTTGGCGGCCATTCTGAATGCATTTCGGGCGAGATAATATGGTTAGGTTTGGAATTCCTCGACAGTCATCTGCAGCAAATCAGCCAGTTTGGGACGAGTGGTAGCCGAGCGAGGTCGGAAGGCAGTTTCACAGGTCGGATCAACGCGACGTTCATTGAATGGACAGCATTCTTGGACGATGTATCACAAACGTTTCTCAATTCAACCACATTGTGTTAATTTCTTGGATTAAACCAGCTAGTGAGAGACGCAGGTAACGAATGCTTGGTTGTTTTTTGCCGGTCAGTTTGGATTCAAATTTCGCCGTTGGGACATATCCAAGCCTAGAATGCAATAATTACTCATTGTAGACTTGAATGAAGTAATGTTCAATCTTTTGTCGTGCCTCTGGTAGATTATCGTATTCGCTAAGGTACACCTCCTCGTAATCGAGTGTCTTCATAAAACTCTTTGCGTAAGCGTTGTCGCAAGGGTTGCCCTTTCGGGTCATGATTAGGCCCTAATGGTGGGTCAATTGTCACTGCCGGTTGGTACACCGGAGCGCCAGTCTTTACTGCGATCTACTTGCAGTCGACTGCCGGGTACAGTGCTCACACTCAAGATTCCAGGCCCTGCCGCAGGCGCGCAATTTACCATGACGGTACAACTGATGGGTGTTAACGGTTACCCGGGCAGCGAAGGAGCGACCACGGATATCGCAGATCTGCTCAGCATCTCTCTCTAAACAGACCGGCTCACTGGGTGCAGAATGGAGCAACACCCGATCTATACACCTTTTTTGTCTCTCGTTTCTGAATTTTGGCGCGTGCGCAACGCCGTCAGCTAAATGTTGTTGTTATTGCGCGCCGACGGAATTGCTGTGCTGAGTTCTTGTCTACAGTTGGAAACTCATTGCTAGCTCGGCAGGTACCTTCTACCCACCGTAAGCGCGGCGATGATTTCCTGAGCCTTCGGTAGGCTGTATGCGTCGCACCTGGAAGCGGCTGTGAAAATGTCGTTGTGCATCGAGGGCCTATACAAACCGATCGTGAGCAGCTTGACGATACCCAGACCTATATCACCGAGCCAGATCCTGTCGCACAACAAAATTGCATTAAGACGGGCAGTTCCTCGATCCTTCTTTACTGAGGAGTATTGCGACTGGAAGGTCATCTTCTGGGAATCGTCTAGATCCCTGTCAGTTGGGCGATTTCCGCCGGACTGAGTGCGGCCATGATTTGATTCTCCTTTAGAAATTAAGGTTACGCAAGCTCCTTGCTCTGAGCAGTCGGGGAAGGTCCAGATGGTGCCTGGCAATTGCGTCCGCGTTGAAGGGGTTGTTAATGTTGCGAATATTCATTTCGTTTCGTCAACCATCTGGACGGTCTTTTCCTCAACCTCTTTGGCAACTTGAACTAATGCAGCGTCCTGAGAAAGAGCCGAAAGCATTTGCAATGGCTTAATGAGACCAATCTTCGTTTTGCCTTTCTCCGTAAATACCGAGATACGACACGGGAGCGCCATGTTTAGCCGCATATCGGTTGACAGAACTTTTGCGGCCTGCCCTGGATTGCAGACTTCAAAAACCTTGCACTGCTCATTAAATGCAATACCTTTACTGCGAAGTGTTGTCCCCAAGTCGTGGATATGCAGTACCCCGAAGTCATGACGTTTAACCGCTGATTCAAGGTCTGCCGACGCTTGGTCGAAAGATTTGTTGGTTTCAACTATGTAATACATGAATTACCTCGATTGTTTTAGTTGACGTTGCGACCTCTTTACCTCAGTGAAATTTCAAGCGACATTGTCCACGGAATTAAACATGGCCTAACATCTCGATATCGTCACCACCGACAGGCCTTCGGCCATCTTTCACTGCCTATGCCTCGACCACCCGTAAATTACGAGACAACTTTAAGCTCCTGGACTGGACAGCAAATTGCCAGCAGGCTCTGCCCATCACATCTCCGCTCGGATGTTCTTCAATCAGGCATCAAGCAAGTATCCGGTAATTGCGCATCATGCCCATGTCTTCGTGTTCCAGAATATGACAGTGATAGAGAAAGACACCTGGATACTTTTCGAACCGCAGCAGTACCCTGACGGTTTCGCCCGGCAAAACCAGCACGGTATCTTTCCATCCCTCGTCCACAAAGCCACGCCGAATACTCTCCCCCTGAGCTTTTGATTCCGGAGATACCTGACGCCCTATCACCTGGAACTGCCGTCCATGGACGTGCATGGGATGGGCCATACTCATTCCACCCATCATCCCCATGCCTCCCATCCCGCCGGAAGCCTGCCCCTTGTTGACGAACTCCCAAACTTCCAGAGTGTTGAGGCGGACCGTCTCGTCGTCTGCAACTTCGTCCATCTGATAGGTGCGACCATTGATCATCCACCTCATTCGCGCCATAGACAGAGTGAATCGACGCGGAGAGTTGGCATTCACCGCATCGCTGAGTCGATACCGCGTGATAGAACTGAGTGTTGCAGGGACCGCGTAAGGCGACTTCTCTTGCCGCGTTACCTGAACCTTGAGAACTGAAAAGGGAGCGCCATTGGGCAAGGCTGAATTTCCACCCATCCTGCCCATGCGTCCCATCCCGCCAACTGCCGCTCCGGAATACTCCAGGCTGCGCAATTCTAATTTCGTGTTGAGCGGATACTTGCTGAAATCTACGAGCAATTCCATCCGTTCGGCGGGTGCCAGGGTTATGTAATCGCGTTTAACCGGTTTCTCCAGCAAACCCCCATCAGTTGCGATCACGGTCACGGGGGTGCCATCGCTCCAAGCGAGCTTGTAGATACGTGAGTTGGATGCGTTATGCAGTCGCAGCCGATAGGTTCGTGTTGCCACGTTGAGAGTGAAATCGGGCCGTCCGTTGACCAGGATGCGGTCGCCCAAAAAGCCGCTCATGCCGTCCATCATCTGGTTCGCCATGTAAACTAACTGGTTGTCTTCATTCACTGTGCGATCCTGAAGGACGAGAGGAACATCATACGCCCCTGAGGGGAGACCGAGGCGTTGTTCTTCCTCATCCTCGATGATCAACAACCCGGCTAATCCCCAATAGACTTCGGGTCCCGTACGACTATGAGGGTGGGGGTGATACCAGTAGGTTCCAGCACGGTTGATCACCTCGAATTCATAGACGAAGCTCTTACCGGGGTCAATTACGTAACGTG
>JBDUAM010000409.1:0-12594 GCA_040004655.1 Chthonomonadales bacterium
ACCACCAGATCGACCATCGCTGCGTTGGCTTCTAGAATGGCGTCGGCCGCGAATTTGGCCGGTACCAGAACAATGCTTGTGTTTGCACCGGTGGCCGATACTGCCTCGGCCATGGTATTGAAAATCGGGACGCCGTGATCATCTTTTGTGCCGCCCTTACCCGGTGTAACTCCGGCGACGACCTTGGTGCCATACTTGATCATCTCGGATGTGTGAAAACTTGCAGCCCTGCCGGTAATTCCCTGAACAACCAGCCGGGAATTTGCGTCTATGAAAATACTCATCAACAGCTCCTGATCGATTTCGGAAAAAGCTTAAGCATTATACCTGCCCGCGCTCCTACGTCTGATATCCGATAGCCCTGTCCTCAACATCGTAACAGTTGGCACAACCGACAGCAAGGTATAGTAAATCTATGCAGTATTTCCTCGGTATTGACGGTGGCGGGACGAAGACCGCTGCTCTCCTTCTCGATTCTTCGAACAAAACGGTTGGCGTTGGCAAAGGTGGGCCTTGCAACATCGCAGTCGTTGCCCCTGAAACAGCGTTTGAAGCGGTCAAGCAGGCAGTTAATGAAGCAATTAATTGTGCTAGCATCGCGACGCCAAATATCCTCTCCGTAGTAGCTGCCGTTGCCGGATACACTGCACGATCTCAACGTGAAGCTCTCATTTCCAACCTTGAAGCCATGTTCCCGGATGCCAGCGTGGAAGTAATTCCTGACTTTCAAGGAGCGTGGTGGGGAGCAACAGATGGCAAGCCCGGCGTTATTGTCAGCGCAGGCACTGGCGCGGTCGCCTACGGTAGAGACGAAAATGGAATTGACTCGCGGGCGGACGGCTGGGGATTTCTGTTCGGCGATTCAGGCAGTGGATTTGACATTGGTCGACGTGGAGCCGATCTTGCGCTCAAGCAGTTGCAATCGGGTGAGCGACTATCGCCACTCTCCATGCGGCTGCTTGCCGAGATCCATGCGATTTCCCTCGACGACCTGATCGACTGGGCGTACCGAGATTTTAGTCCGGCGAAAATCGCAAGCCTCGCTCCGGTTATCGGACAATTCGCAGATGAAGGCGACAGGGAAGCCATCGCCATCGTGGACCTTGCGGCCGATCAACTCGCATGGACTACAGGAGAAGCTGCCGGAAAGCTGGCGAATTGGGAGACCCTTCCGATCTACCTGCTTGGTGGATTGTGGAACAGTTCCACCCGATTGCAAAGATCGTTTGAAGCATCATACACGCGGATACTCGCGCAGAACCCATCTGCGACCAATGCAAGCCCACTATTCGCTGAACCCATAAACTGTTCAGAATACGGTGCAGCGCTTATGGCTTTGCAGGAGTACCAGCGGGTCCCAGCGCCTTAACGGCATCTTCTTTTATCTTTGACGCGCCCGGGATGTCTGCCAGCGCCTTCCATCTGCTCTTTGATTGATCGGGTTTAGACTTTTGCAGGGCATCGGTTTCTTTAGCAAAATCCGCCACCGGTAAAATCCACCGTTTCTCCCACATGGCGCTGCGCGCCTTCTCAATTTCAGTGGCATTCAGGCTGGTTCCGGTCGTTCCACTTGCCAGCAGATTAAAAGTGTCCTGCCGATGTGCCAGTCCGAGGCCATGCCCGAGTTCATGTGCAGTCACGCGGGGCAAAGGCTCGTCGATTCCGCCTTCAACCTTACGCAACTTAGCAAGCTCTTTCACGAAGATGCCGTCGCGCTGCATGAAAATTCCGTTTGGCGGCATATCCCAGATGTAATAGACATGAAACATACCGGGGGCGAGAGAGGCTTTCGGGCGAATGGGAAGAAGCACTTCCGGATTTGCCGATTTCTGCGATTTAGCCATGGCATCCACCTCGGCTGGTTCGTCGACAATAGACTCGACCCACAGGTGTATCCCCGCCGCGTGCCAGATTGCGTTGGCCTTGCGAAATATGCGTTCGACATCCGTTAGTTTGAGATGTGTGCCCGCATCGTGACCATCAGGTGCCCGGAGAAGGTGAACGCGAACCGGCACAATCCGAAAATCTTCGTAAGTAAACTCCGCCTTTTTAGTCACCGGCTCTTGAATGGCGGAGGTCGCCATCCATCCCGCAAGGGCGGTCACCATGACAATCATCAAATCCATGTACTTACGCATTTTTCTTCTCCACAGGGGTTAGACGACCGCCACGGCCAAGATGAAACCGCTCGCCTCTCCAGACGATGGTATTGCCGCAAAGGCTCAACACAAATAGTCCGAAGCTGAAGAGGTCACTCACGGGAAGCAATAGCGAATTCTGGCCAACATTTGGATCGTTAGTATATTTTCTGGCGATGAAATTCGCAACGAATATTCTAAACGCCAACGTTGCGCCAATAACTGCCAACGACGAAATGAGAGAGTACAATGCGACGCCAAACAACAGGCTTATCACAAATCCATGCGTGACGAATGATCCGAGATAAGGTCCCGGCGACATGGCCCGTGAAGTCTTTGCCCAACGGAGCTTTCGGGCAAACATGGATGCAAATTTCTCTTCGCCGAGGGCATCGTCGACCATATAGTCTGAATAAATTACTTTGCACCCGGCTTTGGCAGCTCGATTCATCAGCAAGTAGTCGTCTGCGAGTTCATCTACCAGTGTCTCAAATCCACCAATTTTTGCCAGCGTGTCATTACGAATTGCGATGGTCGAACCAAACCCAAATCGCATCCCGCTAAGATACCACCCAACAAAAGTAGATGGAATAAAATCTGCACCGATGCCGAGAGCTTCGAGTTTTGAAGCAAAACCAATGGGACTTGAACCGCGATAGGGACAGGTAAGCGCTCCAATTTCCGGATCCGTAAATTGCTGCCCGATCTTCCAGAGGTAGTCCGGTCCGACTAACATGTCACTGTCGCAAAGTACTAGAGTCGGATGTTTAGCTTGTGGAAGCATCTGAATGAAGTTGGATACCTTTCGGTTGCATCCAAGCATCTCGCCGCCGGTGACGATGCTGCAGTCGACCTTTGGATACTCCGCCATCAAAGCACGTACAATTATAAGGGCTAGATCATTCGGGTCCAGCGCGCCAAAGATTAGCTGGAACGGCATGTATTGCTGTTCAAAGAATGACAGGAAACATTCCCTCTGAAGCGGGTCAGAGCCCTTGAGGGGTTTCAAGATGGTTAGGGCTGGTACCACGAAGTCCTGGCCGTCGGGAATGGTCACTCGGGAGGGGTCGCTCTGCCATCGGCTGGCGGCTATGAGGGTTGCAATCCAGTAGGACCAAGAGGCGAGCAGGGATAGGCCAAGAAGTACTTGAAGGTAGATCATAGAAATCGGATCAGTGAGGCTTGCCGCGCTCGCCGAAGGCCACCACGCAGACGCCAAGAACAATGATGATCGCGCCAGCCCATCGAGTTGGAGTGACCGTCTCCTTAAGCGCGAAGTGCGCCATGATCGCGACAAACAGATAGCTGAGCGCGGTAAACGGCAGTACGAAGCTGATGTCGGCTTTGGAGAGGCAGATGGCGTAAAGTCCGAAATAAGTACACATGAGCGCAAGGCCACCCATCGCGGCAGGGGTTTTAATCGCGGCTCCTATCAATCCGAAACCGGAGGCTCCGGCCTGATCAATCTGCTTCATGCCCGCTGAGAAAAGGGTTTCGCCAACGGATACGCAGGCAGTTGCAAGTAGAATAAGTAGGATCACCTGCATACTAGGAAAGCTCCTTTGGGGTGCAGATTCAGACACGAAGTATCGGCTCCAGAACGAATTTTCACGTTTGGCAAATGAGCTCAATCCAACTCACAATTACTGTTTAGTATGGCACGTCCGGTGGCTGAGAGGCATACAAATGGACAGGCAAGCGTGCTAATTGAAAAGCGACAACTCGTTCTTGACAACATTATCCCAAAAAAGTATACTGATTTAGTCAAGATTACTCCCGGAACGAGAAAATGCCCCTATTTAGCGCCAAAGTCGATTATGCCCTCCGCGCCGTTGTTGATCTTGCCATGCATCCCCCGGAGGACGCCTGTCAGAGCCGAGAGATCGCACAGCGACAGGATATTCGCGGGCCCTACCTTGACCAGATTCTCGCCGTGTTGAAGCGAGAAGGCATCGTTCGCAGCATTCGCGGAGCGGGTGGCGGATACGCACTTGCTCAACCCCCACATCGAGTTCTGGTTGGAGAAGTGATTCGTGCAGTGATCGGTGGCCAGATGTTGATCGGTGGCGCCGGACCCAAGCTCGACTCGTTCGGACCAAGTTCCGCCTACGTAGTAAGACAATTTGAAGAGAAGATGGAGCGACAACTCGTCGCCATGTTGGACGGTGTGACCGTAGCTGATCTGGTTGCAGATAAGAATCGGCTGGATGAGTCGCTCAGTATTATGCCAAGCATTTAGTTAAGCGCAAAAGGAATTTGAAATGAAGATTGCAGATAACATCACCCAGCTTATCGGGAATACCCCGCTGGTCAAACTGAACCGAATTACAGAAGGCTGCGTGGCGACCATTGTCGCAAAACTTGAGTACTTCAACCCGCTCTCCAGCGTGAAGGACCGCATCGGCGTTGCGATGATTGAAGCGGCCGAACGGGATGGCAAGATCGGTCCGGATACTATCGTGCTAGAACCGACCAGTGGAAACACAGGGATCGCGCTGGCGTTTGTCTGTGCAGCTAAAGGCTACAAGTGCGCGCTGATCATGCCGGATACCATGTCTATTGAACGCCGAAACCTGCTTAAAGCTCTTGGAGCGGATTTGATATTGACTCCCGGCGCCGAGGGAATGCCGGGCGCTATTAACAAGGCGATGGAATTAGCCGCAGCGGATTCGCGATATTTTATTCCGCAGCAATTTGAAAACCCTGCCAACCCGGAGATCCATCGCAAGACTACAGCCGAAGAGATCTGGCGCGACACGGATGGTCAGGTCGATTTTCTGGTCGCAGGAGTCGGCACCGGCGGAACAGTTACCGGCGTCGGACAGGTGATCAAATCCCGAAAACCGATCTTCAAGGTGATTGGCGTGGAACCTGCCGCCAGTGCAGTTATCTCTGGTAAGCCGAAGGGGCCGCACCCCATTCAGGGCATCGGAGCCGGATTTATTCCGAAGAACCTGGATACATCCGTGCTGGATGAAGTCATCCTGGTCGAAAACGTGGACGCGATGGAGACCGCCCGAAAGTTGGCGAAAATGGAAGGCGTGTTCGCAGGTATCTCCAGTGGAGCCGCTGTTTGGAGCGCCATTCAAGTGGCAAAGCGACCCGAGAATGCGGGCAAAATGATTGTCGTGATCATCCCAAGCACCGGCGAGCGATACCTTTCCACACCAACTTATGCGGATCTCAGTTAGTCCGAACTTCTTTGGTGTAGCGCACAAATACAAATTCCAGAAAATGGCTTGATCAACTCCATATGAAGAACATTGTCATTCTCGGCTCTACGGGCTCTATTGGAACCCAGTGCCTCGACATTATTGAACGTCTGTCGGATCGGTTTAAGGTCGTTGGATTGGGGGCTCATGGCAACGTCGACCTCATCGCGGAACAGGCTCATAAGTTTGGGGTAACGAACCTATCGGTTGCTGATGACGCCGAAAAGATGGCTCGACTTCGAACTCTCGTCCCCGGCGCGAAGGTCTTCGTTGGCGTGGACGGTATGTGCGAAGTCGCAACGCTGCCGGAAGCTGACTTGATTGTTATGTCCGTGGCAGGAGCCATTGGAATCAAACCGACGCAGGCAGCGCTCCTGGCCGGAAAAGACATCGCTCTCGCAAGCAAAGAAGTTCTCGTCGCAACCGGCGAAGAGACCATGCGCCTGGCGAAGTCGACCGGAGCAAAGATTCTCCCCATCGATAGTGAGCACTCGGCGCTATTCCAGTGTATTCAGGGTGCGCCGGATAAATCGATTGACAAACTCTTCCTCACCGCGAGTGGGGGACCATTCCGCACCAAACCGTTCTCCGAATTTGCCTCCATTACTCCCGAGCAGGCGTTGAAGCACCCAACCTGGAACATGGGCGGACTCGTGACCATCAACTCCGCAACCCTTATGAACAAGGGGCTGGAGATCATTGAGGCGCGGTGGCTCTTTGACGTTGCGGTGGAGGATGTGGAAGTCATTGTTCATCCGCAGAGTATTGTCCACTCCATGGTCCGATTCAAGGACGCCTCTGTGATCGCGCAGCTTGGATTGCCGGATATGCGACTCCCAATCCAGTATGCGCTGGTCTATCCAGAGCGACCTGATACCGGGCTCCCGCGTATGGACCTGGCTAAGATCGCCACACTGACTTTTGAGGAGCCGGACTACACGAAATTCCCGTCCGTTCGTTTGGCGAGGTCTGCGAGCGAAGCTGGAGGAACTATGCCTGCCGTCATGAATGGCGCGAACGAGGCGGCAGTCGACAGGTTTTTGAAACACAATCTCTCGTTTCTCGGTATTATGGAGACAGTAGAAGCTGTTATGCAGAGACACAAGGCGCTCCCGGCTACGTATGAGAATGTGCTGGAAGCAGATAACTGGGCTCGAATAGAGGCTGCAGCGGTTTAACCGGGGCGGCACAGATAGAGGTAATGCAAGTTGATAGATAAGATTCTTGGCATAGGTACCCTGATCATTGTTCTCACCATTCTTGTGGTTGCACACGAATGGGGGCACTATGCCGTAGCCCGCTGGTTTAAAATGCGCGTGGATGAATTTGCGCTGTTCTTCGGACCGGTTCTGGTTCGACTTGGCAAACGTGGCGACACGGAATTCAACATTCGATCAGTTCCATTCGGCGGATTTGTAAAAATCGCTGGAATGGACCCGGATGATATCTCCGGCGGTCGACCGATTTTGCAGGCGATTCGCGATCCGCAGTTCAGTGAGCCGGAAGCGATCAAGTCCCTCATTCGACAATTTGACAAAGACACTCTCGCCAATATTGATCCCGAGGCAGTCTCACCGGACACGGTAAAGTTGATCCGCGAATGTACGTCGCCGGAAGGTGTTCTCTTGCCGGGTCGACGAGAAGACCTCGAACTCAAACAGGCCTCACCAGACATATCGCCTGACGACAAGCGGCTGATCCAGATGGCCCTGTTAGCGGATAGTCGAGCGAACGACAAAGACCTCTACAGCCAGAAACCGATCTATCAGAGAGCGCTTGCCATCTTCGGCGGACCATTCGCAAGTCTCGCTTTTGGATTCCTGGTCTTTTGTATGCTTGGTATGACCTTTGGCTTGCCAAGCGATAAAGAGACGAATATTGTTCAGGTGCTTCCATCCACCGATGACATGGACAGCAAGGGAACCTCTAAGAACACGTCCGGCGTCTCCCCGAGCTCCAATGCAGGGATGAAGACCGGCGATAAGATTGTCTCCATCAACGCAACGCCAACGCCCGATGGCAAAACGATGAAGAACATCATCTGGAAAAATCCGAACAAAATGCTGAAGTTTGCGGTGGAACGTGATGGTCAAACACTTAACTTTGACATTACGCCTTTACCGTTTGAGCAGCCAAAGGTTGAGAATAACAAAATCGTAAAATTGAACGGCAAGGATGTCATGGAGACGGTTGGGCGAATAGGCGTCTACCCTATGCCTGAGATGGAGCGTGTTGGACCGATAGAGTCCGTGAAGGCCGGGTCCAGAATCACGTACGCCAACATTGCGATGCTATTAAGCATGTTCACAACGCCGGGGATTCAGAAGAAGGTTGGCGGACCAGTTGCGATGGGGCAGATGACTATAGCAGTCCGTAAACTGGGCCTCGGAAGCGTCTGCATGATGATGGCATCGTACAGCCTTAGCCTTGGCATTCTCAACCTGTTGCCAATTCCTATTCTGGATGGTGGACACCTTGTTCTGCTGGCGGTAGAAAAGATTCGCAAACGCCGATTGTCGCCCAAAGAAGTCTATCGAGCGCAGGTGTTTGGATTGGCCATGCTTGCGGTGATTGTCTGCTTCGTCATGTACAATGACATCTTCAAGACGTTGACAGGTCGAGGGTATCAGTAAGTCCAGATAGTGCTGCGGCGGACCCGACATTCCGCAATGTCAGGTCCGCCGCTCGTTCAGGTTATTGCGGGCGTTTCGTCAGCGCCCAAGCCGACGTCCGCGCAAACCCTCACGTATGTGAACAGTGGTTTTTACGCCACTGAGAATTGTTATCCTGTGACCTCTTCAACGGCCGGTGTGAGCTCTTTTTGCTCCACCGGTTTTTCTTGTCTTGTGTGCGCCCGATTGACACCTTCCGCCCATCGGGTTCCCTTCTGGATGAACTTGCCGTGCATCACGGCCACCCACCAGGCTTCTTCGGTCAGAATTTCGTCCGCCAGTCTGGTAACCAGGTCTGAAATTGGTCCGAACCCGTAAGTTTTTTCAGGTGTTTTGTACAAAATATTTAACTCCGGTTTCGGCGATTACTGGTCGACTCAATGAACGTTAACTGTTTTGTAACAACGTAGCAGTTGGTTGAGCGTGACAGCCGGGTATCCTGAATCAATAGAATTTTGAGATCGAACCACGGAAAGGTTTACCAAATGTCTGACATTCGCGTAGGATTTATCGGCACCGGTCTGATGGGGCTGCCCATGGCGACCAACCTCTTGAAAGCGGGATTTGCCGTCACCGCAACGTCTCGCACCCTGTCCCGAGCGGAACCCCTGAAGGCGCTTGGCGGCAAGGTCGTGGCGACGCCCCGCGAAGTAGCCGCCAACTCAGATGTGGTCATCACCATCGTCTCCGATACGCCGGACGTAGAGCAGGTGATCCTGGGGGAGAACGGCGTTGTAGAGGCCCTGCGACCCGGCATGACGGTGGTCGACATGAGCACGATCTCCCCGAAAGTAACCAAACAGATCGCGGCGGACCTTGCGGCGCGTGGAGTGAACATGCTGGATGCACCTGTTTCGGGCGGCGAGAAGGGCGCGATTGAGGGGACGCTGAGCATCATGGTAGGTGGTAAGCGCGAAGTGTTTGAGGCAACGCGACCGGTATTTGAAGCGATGGGGAAGCGACTGGTCTATGCAGGCGAAAATGGGCAGGGCCAGATGGTGAAGATGTGTAATCAGATCGCCATAGCCAGCAACCTGATTGCGGCGGCGGAGGCGGTGGCATTCGCGAAGAAGGCCGGGCTCGATCCACACACAATGATAGAGGCGGTCGGCGCCGGAGCAGCGGGTAGCTGGGTCATCAATGTGCTGGGGCCAAAAATGGCCGACCACGACTTTGCGCCAGGGTTTATGGTGAAATTGCAACAGAAGGATCTGCGACTCGTGATGCAGGCCGCCAGCGACCTGGGTGTCTCGGTGCCGGGCGCAATGCTCGCCAATCAGTTATTCACGGCAGTCGAAGCGGCCGGTGGCGGGGATCTGGGGACGCAGAGTCTTGTAACGGTTTTGGAGAAGCTGGCGAATATTGATTGAGAGTAAATTGCCCGGAAATCGTTGGATTTCCGGGCAACCTCAAATATCCCACATATAGACTCAGCCTTGCTCTACTTCTACTTACCGCTAAAATTTGAACCAGACCAACCGCCGATAATCTTGCCATTCTCCGTATCGACCCACACCTCGTGAAACTTTCCGTGTTCAACTTGAATCAGAAATGTCCAAGCCAGACGGACCGTGTCATAGAAATGTTGAGAGTCTCCATCCTGCCAAAAAGTGTTAGGCTGCAGAAGTCCTTTGGCGTGCTTCAATGACTCTAGTTTCCTGGCATCCACGGCCATTCAGGAACTTGCGAGCCAACATTAAACATTGCCGCTCGTCAAGTACTTGAAGGGTTCGAGCAGAGAATGTTTCGGGTATTTTCACATGATAATTTAAATTCATCATCATGATTTCACCTGTCTCGGCTTGCATGTTAACTGTTGCACCATCATTCAATACCGAGATTCCTTGCCACAATCTACTCTTCCAGATACTTATTGTGTGCCCTGCTTGAACAGGCGGAGACGATAGCTGCGTCACACGAATGTCTGGTTTGCCCAATTGGTCAGACTGGCCAGTCGCCTTTATGACGGTATCAAACACGGACAGGGCTGTATCGTTTGAAATTGCTGCCGCAGCCGGGGTTGTACTTCTTGATGCTCGATTGTAAGCTGAGCTGTTGTTATAGAACGAAATGACACCCGTGGACATAACGACTTCGATCTGCGGTCCATTCTGATAATCAAGGTCATAGCGATGCTGGTAGTGTTTCAGATTCCAGTTCTCCGACGTTTTTGGGTGTGCATTAGGATGTTCATCTTTGGGTAGTGGCTGGCCAATCGCGTTGCAGAACTTGGCGGCGTTGGCATAGGCCCGAAGAAGGTCTTTGTCATCCGCGATGTGGGGATGTATTTTTGTAATTGTAATTAGACTTGTTAATAAGAGTGTTATGAAATTCACGCGACGCTCCTTGCGTATGAATTACTTGTGAGCGAAATATAGTCCAGCAATATGGTGCTTAGATTACCTGTTTGATCGATTAAACGGTGCCAAATAGTGACGTGTCGTGGCAATCGAACGAATATTCTGGTGCAATCTGCGGACAGGTCATTCACATGAACTTGCTTGAGATTTCGGAACAATGCCCCCAAACTAACGGTCTTACAATTGTCGTGTTATTAGCGACCGGGCAAGGAGCTGCGGACACAATGGTGGCTGCCTCTAACCCCCGTTTTTGCAAGGAGAAAGAAAATGTCCGAAACACTTGAGAGCACAGTAGACCAGAAGCACACCGGCAGAGGCTGGCACGGCGATTCCGCGGGTCATGCCAACGCAGGGAAAAAAGGCGGGGCTACGGTATCCGCAAATCGTGAGCACATGGCTCTGATCGGCCGCAGGGGCGGATCAAAGGTTGCCCAAAACCGAGAGCATATGGCTGAAATCGGCCGCAAGGGCGGCGCCAAAGTTTCGCAAGATCGACAACACATGGCAGAGATCGGCCGCAAGGGCGGCGAACATAATTAGCGGGTCGGCGCGGGCACCCTACCAGTCCGCCACGGAGCCATCCTCCTCGTGAAACCATCGGCCGACATCTGGTAGTCGGCCGAGTGGTTTTGACCTGACGAAATCCTCATCCACTTCAATGCCGAGTCCCGGTCCAGTCGGCAGTCGAATGAAACCGTCTTCCACCACAAATGGCTGCTTCAAATATCCCTCGCCGAGATGTACAAATTCCTGAATGACGAAGTTTGGAATCGCCGCGTCGACCTGTAATGCGGCCGCGAGATTGATCGGTCCGTACGGGTTGTGCGGCGCGATGCTCACAAACTGCGCCTCTGCCATTGCCGAAATGTGTACGGCCTCCAAGATTCCGCCGCAAATGCAGGGGTCCGGTTGCAGCACCGCCACGCACCGTTTCTCCAGGATTTCCTGATATCCCCACTTTGTGAACAGGCGCTCCCCGGTCGCGATGGGCGTCTGGAATTTTGCGGCGACCTTCGCCATCGCATCCACATTGTCAGGCAACACCGGCTCTTCGATGAAGAACGGATGGAACTCGCGCAGCGCCTGCTCCATTTGGATCGCCATGGCGGGGGAGACCCGCCCGTGAAAGTCGAGCATCAGGTCTACACCCGGGCCGATTACCTCGCGAACCACAGCAACTCGCGCCACCGCGTCGAGCACAACTCCGTAGCTGTCCAATCCCTTCACCTGCTTGAACGGGCAGAACTTCATTCCGGTGTATCCAGCCCACGCGATCTCCTTGGCATTCGCTGCGAGTTCGGTAGGCGTGTCGCCCTTCAGATGTGGATAGACGCGAATTTTGTCGCGAGTGGGTCCACCCAGCAGGGAGTAGACCGGCACGCCGAGGCTCTTACCCTTGATATCCCACAGCGCGATCTCGATTCCGCTGATGGCCGCGTTGAGCGTGGGCCCGCCCCGCCAGAATGCCTGGCGGTAGAGCGACTGCCAGATATGGGTGATCCGCAGCGGGTCCTCGCCGATGAGGCTTCCCTCGTAACTTCTTACGGCCTCTGCAATGACATACGCTTTGTCGCCGAGGCACTCGCCCCAGCCGAAGAGTCCCTCGTCGGTGGATATCTTCAGGAATAGCCAGCGTGGTTCGACCGGGAATGTCTCGATGGCAGTTATCTTCATGGCGTAGTCGCTCCATCTGGGAATATTATTGCCACAGTTATTCGCGGCGGATGCCTGGGTTTCATCCATTTGCACGTCATTAATTTTCATTGATAATGGTTGACTCCGACTTCGGGGAAGTCCATACTAATGGCATGGAAGAATTACGCGGTCCGTGGATAAAACTGGTCAAGCGCGAAGACGCGTCGCCCGAGCTTGTGGAGGCGGTGATGTCGCAGTCATCGCTCTACCCGGAGGAGTATCGTGGCGGAGTGGAGACCCTGAAGGTGTTTCACGATGAGGGGACGAGCATAGTCGCCTCGCACAGCCTTATCCCGAAGGCGCTCTACCACGCATTTGCGACTTACGGCGAGCTGCTCTCACCCGATTTACCACTTAGCAGAAAGCAGCATGAGTTGATCGCCGCTACTGTCTCCAGCGTCAACGCATGCCACTACTGACTGGAGAGCCACGCCGAGTTTTTGAGGCGGGTGACTCTGGATGAGGCACTTTCTGAAGCGATCAAAATAGACCAGATGTCCGCGGATTTATCACCCGA
>JBDUAM010000317.1:0-12564 GCA_040004655.1 Chthonomonadales bacterium
GACCGCCTTCAACATTGTCCGTCGCGATGTAGCAGAGCGAGGCGGACTTGTCGGTGACACCCGAGTCGATGGTGACAACAGGAATGCCCTTCTCCTTGGCTTCGAGCAACGGCTTCACGAGAGCGGTGGAGTCGGTGGCGGCAAGCACAATTCCAGAGACTTTGTTGGTAGTCTGGGTCTGAACGAGGTTGATCTGATCGGTGATTGAGCCCTCTTTGTCGGGCCCCTGCCAGATGATCTCAACTTTCTCTTCGGCTCCGGCGGCATCCGCGCCGAGCTTGACGGTCTGCCAGAAAGAGTGGGCTGTGCCCTTAGGGATCACTGCAATCTTGATGTCGGACTTGGTTGTAGCCCCATCTACCATGTTCGGGTTGTTGACCGATGGCGAAGAGCCCGCCGAGGCGGCACTGTTATCTTTGGGGCAACCGGTTACGGTAACGGCGAGCAGAGCAGCTCCCGCTAAACCATACCATGAGTAGCCTTTACGCATGAATATTTCTCCTTTGAAGAGCACGCTTAAATTACGTTGTTAATTTACCCCACATGGCCCCGGAGATGTAATTACTGACCCGGAATAAAAGCCATGCTCCCAACGATGCAGAATTTGCTATGTCTAAGGTGTCTTCAAAACCTCGGCGACCCACGGCTTGATGACCTGTAGAAATGATGGACTGTACGTTCCGTTCGGCGAGTGTCGATAGCTCTCGGCTTCGGTTGCCCAATTCCAGAAGGCATGGTCGGAATTTGGCGCTGTGACGAACTTGCCGTAACCGGGATGAACACTGTTCACGATATCCGCAATCAGTTTGTGATCGACTTCGCAGCTTACAAAATCGGCTGCACCGTGAACCGCAAGTACGTGACCGGAGACTTTCTCCCAGTACGAAGCGAAATTCACCTTCAGAAGTTGTCGCCAGAAGTTGGTTGCGCGGCCGGCGAACATGCCACCGGGAAATGTGTCGTCCATCACGGCAGTAATTTCCGGATGCAGTTTCTTGGCTTCTTCCGGAGACTTATTCTCTTCCAGAATCAATGAGAACATTGTTTCGGCATTGCGGACCGTGCTATCAATATCGGCAAATCCTCGACCACCCAGTCTCGGCTGAGTGCGCATGATATCAATAAGATACTCATGCCATGTTCGCGCGACCACGCCATACATCAAGAGCCCTCGAACAGGGGTTTCACTGGCGATCATGGGGCCGAATGCGCCGCCCATGCTGTGTCCGAAGATAATGATTTTGTCGGGGTCCACCTCGGGTAATGACCTGAGTTGCTTCATCGCCTGCCGGTAGATGTCGAACTCGGTGTTATAGTCCACCGTGACGAAAGGACCACCTTCGCTGTCTCCAACGCCCGGCTTCTCGATTCGTAACGTAACAAAGTTGTTGCTCGCGAAGTCGTGCAGGATCGGCGCGACTATTCCGGTTCCACTCATCACGTAATCGTATGAGTTGCCACCCGCACCTTGGATGAAGAAAAGGGCTGGGTGTTTGCCCGGTGTCTTCGGGAATGAGACGATGGTACGCATTCTCTTGCCATTGCTGACCACGCTTTTGTACTGGACAGAGTATTTATCGGTACCAGGATCAATTGGGCGAGCAAGCAGTTGCGTCGAGAGGTTGAGCGTCTTTCCGTCACGAACGATCTTGAAACTGACAGGCTCTCCAGATTTCAAAGTTCTGACTTCGCTTACGAAGGTGCTGAACAGGATTGGCTTATCATTCATGGTGAGAACAAGGTCACCTGTTTTGAGGCCAGCCTTTTCAGCAGTCATTCCAGGGGAGACAACTCCAGCAATTGCGCCTTCGCCGGGGTTCAATTTATTGGCGGAGGCAAGTTCGGCGGGCACTGGCTGAATGGGTAGTCCCAGCATGCCTTTACGCGGGAGATCATCAAACACATTCTGGTTGGCATGGGCATTTACTGGTAACAGGATAGAGAATAGTGCGAGGGTGGAAAATAATTGGTTCATTGCAGGCGGACTCCTTCTAGTACAAGACGACCCAGCCTGCAAAATCCGCACAATTCGGCGATCTTAATTGACTTTTTCGAGGATGAGCGTAACGAGGTCTAACCCAACCTTCTCTGGTTTGCCCTCTCGCCCGAAGATCTTGAAGAACACCTGATTGGTGCCTTCTCGCAGATCGAGCGTACCCATATCAATTCCTGCGCCTCGGGCTCTTGCTGCAGCGAATGTATCGACCATCTTGCCAACAGCATGCTCATTCTGGAATAACTGAACACGAGTTCCTTCCGGTCCGTTCAAAGGCTCAATGATCACGCGATATTTGCCGGTGGCCGGGATGCTGCAGAGGAACGAGATGTGGTGCGGACCAAATACATCCTCGCCCGTAGCGCGGACGGAAATGAACCTTTCATCGTTGCGACCGATTCGCTCGTTCTTTTTGGCGACCGTAGCACGCTCCATGGAGAAACTGTGAATGGGGATATACCACCCGGGAGTAAAAACCAATCTCTTCGGATCGCGCACCGCTCGCAGCGGTTGGGCCGGGATGGACCAATCCGTGGTGGGTCGATCTTCGAGGTAGAGATAACTTACTCCCACGTAATCGGCGACAAAGTCATTCCGTTCGGGAGCGTGCTCCATGTCCATCTTGATGCTCTTGTGGAAGGCATAGGCGTCCGTCAAGAAGAGCCGGTAAGCTCCGCTACGGGCCATGGGTCGAATGTAATCCAGACAACCGCTGACCGGGTAGGAGGCGCGGGCTTCCCATCGACCCGGAACGTCGTACCATCCGCCATTGAAGAAATCTTCCGACCCTGTTCCGTGAATGGTTAGCTCTCCGTCCAGCCACGCTTGATCGTCGCCTTCAAAGAACGGGGTTATACCTGGCACAGAGCCCTGCGCCTGAAGCGTGACCCCGACCAGATGTCCGTGGCCGTTGGTGGTGACATAATTGAAAGGCTTGCCCTGCGTGGTCGGATTCTCCTGTCGCCAGATTGCATAGAACTTGCCCTCATCTTTGCGGCGTGGAGTATCGGCAGTAATGATTTCGGCCTGAACCTGTACGGGTGCGCTGCCTGGTTTCTCTGAAACCAACTCAATGCGCGCACTCTTGTCAAACGGCATCGGGAAGTAGGAGTAGGCGGTGCCTCCATCGCTGCCGATCACGAGCGAGCGGGCTGCCGGCTCACCCCAGGAATAGCCGAAGAAGTCACCAGCCGGTGAGTTGACCGCGGGCTGCTTGTCGCCATCCCAGTAAATCTTCAGCACCATCGACCGATCTTTACCCGCAAATGCAGAAGCTGGCTTGAATCGAATGCCGGCAATTCGCCCACCCTTATTCGCTTCAAATATCATCACCGGTTTGCCCGGAGTAATGTTTCTAATCGTGCGCGTTGTGTGGAGGGCTGTACCTTCTGCCACCACGTCGGTGGTCAAGTCCATGCCGTGTTTGGAGAAGAGGCGCTGCGCTCGACGCATGGGTTCACCAGAAAGGTCTGGCTGGTTTGGCGTGAACGTGGTGACTTGCGTGCCTTCGGCATAGGTGGCGTAGTTGACCTGGTAGAACTGCACCACTTTGGCTCGAATGATGATTTTGCAAGATTTTTGATAAGGCAGCGGCAGGTAGGTGTAGAACCCGCCGGACCCAAAACTCGAGAACGGAGCCAAAAATGGAGCGTGCGCGCCGTCAAATATTTCCCGATATTTCATGGACAGACGCGGCTCTACATCACCGTCAAAGTAGAATTCCATCGTGTCGTCTGTCGGGGTAGGGGTCCAGATTCGGTAGATGACACCGGGTCCCTTCAAGTCCGCAATGACCAGCCCGTCGCCTTCTTTTCGCACGAACGAATTCTTTCCACTGAACCCGTCGTCATTGCCGCCCGTTCGGTCATAACTGGAGATCGAATCTACTCGCACCGACTTCTTAAACCGAGGCAGGGTATCGAGCCTGGATAATTCTTCTAGTCCGAGTTTGGGTTGATCGTCGAATGCACGGGCGGGCGTCAGGGTTGTGATCGAAAGTAAGGCGATGGAGGTAAGAATGAGGGATAGGCGCAGGTTTTTCAGCATGGATTGTCCTCAGTGACAGAGTTTTAATGGTTCTTCACAATATACTCTTTTGTTTGTAAATGTAATATGGAAACAGCTCGTTTGATCTCTGATTTGAGAAAAAATAGGAAAAAGCGGATCGTATCCAACAACTTAGGTGTGGGATACGATCCGCCAGTGACATTATTGACCCCGTGAACGAAAGATCGATTGTTTAGCGTTAATCCGTATCCAGGTGGACGGGAGACGCAGTGGGTGTCTTAATGTGTCCCAAAACACTCGCGCTGCGTACCGGGGCTGGCACCACTGACCTGGCACCCTTGATACTCTTCCAGAGAATTCGGTTTAACGCCTGCTCGTCTACGCGATCGAAATCAGACCAGTCCATCCGTCCCGATTCCTTCGCACCGAAGGCAGCCATCCCGTTCTTCGCGTTCAGGTCGATCTTCGCCGGAACCGCATCATATGCCTTCATAACCGGTTTAGTGGTGAATGAGGCAAACATGGGTGTCGCACCAGCGTCGTAAGTTGAAAGTGGTTTCAAGCCCAGGATCATCTCCATCGTGTGGATCATGGATGCGGTCTGGTACATGGTGCTGTCTACAACTCCGCGCTTGACGTACGGGCTGATCAATAATCCCGCAGTGCGGTGGGAATCGACGTGGTCGGGTCCGTTCTGCGAGTCGTCCTCTATCACGAAGATAGCGCACTCATTCCAGATACTGGAGTGGGATATGGCCTCCACGATTTTGCCCAGCGCGAGATCGTTCGAGGCAACGGCCGCCTTTGGAGTGAAGGCCCCAACTGAAGTTCCGCGCGTATGATCTTCTCCCAGAGACATCACCATAAAGTTCGGGACGTCGCCCTTTGCTTCATATGCCTTAAACTCTTGAATGAAGATATCTGCTCTCTCTGTATCTCGTCCAGGCGCGGGCATGTTTGGTCCGCCCTTACCAACAAATGGTAGGCTCTCGTGATCCGCCAGCGTGGGATGACCTTTGTACTCGCCGTAGGACCTATATCGTAGACCGCCTTTTCCCGCGCTTTGCCAGAGGTATCCGCCCGGTGGATCCTGTATCTGATTTCCCTGTACTGGCTGGCCTTTTTTTGAGTAGGAGGTTACCCAGGATCGCTGCGTAAAATCTGTGCAGTATGCAGAAACGCACCATGGATGTCCATCCTGTGAGACTTCTCCGTTGCAGTAGAGGTTATCCAGCAAAACGAACTGCTCTGCCAACGCGTGGTGATTGGGAGTGACGTCCGCACCGAAGAGGGTCAGATTTGGGTCGCCATTACCCTTCTTCACATCGCCGAATACCTGATCATAAGTGCGGTTCTCTTTGATGATGTAGAGCACGTATTTGATCGGACTCTTGTCACCGGGCTTAGTCGGGATGACGTTCCCAACCGTTGACTTACGATCAAATACCGGCTGATCGCGGTAAGGTGAGTTCGCAAGGACTGCCTTCGAATACTTGTCCAACTCCATCAAGCCCGGGACATTGATGAATTCGATGGAGCCATTCAATTGGTTCCCGATGTGCTTGAACGACATCATTGCGCCAGGGGTTCGAATGGGGTTCGGCCCGGTTCCGCTGCCCTTGCCATTGCCAACGATGATTCTCTTACCATCAGGCGAGGCGATCACAGAAGTTGGGAACCATCCGGTCGGGATCATGCCCATTGGTCGACTCTTTCCCGGTGTTGAAACATCAATGGTCGTTACGGCGTTATCTCCGGCATTCGCGACGTAGAGCATCTTATTATCCGGGGTCAAGGCCAGAGCAAACGGCTGGCTGCCGAAAGGCGCGGAGGGTGTAAGCCCCAATCGAATTGTCTCGGCCCGCTCTCCGGTTTTGGGATCAAAAACGTCCACTTCATCGGAGTTGCCACAGCTTACAAAAACTCGTCCGTCTTTGGCAAGCGCGATGTCATTGGGATGCTCGCCGGTGTGCAGCTTTCGGCGGATATGGATCTTGGATCGGTCGGCCAGCCCAATCTCGGAGACTGTAGCTTCGCCGGTATTTGCGATGAAAGCGGTCAGCCCATCATAGCTTATGCGGATAGTCACCGGATGGTCACCAGATTCCAGGCCGAACATTACGAGCCCGGATTCAGAGTTAATGGCATACATCTTCTTGTCGGACGTATTCAGCGCGTAGAGAACTTGCCCGTCCTTGCTAATTGCCATGCCTTCAAGGGCAACACTTCCTGAAACAGAGTCTCCAAGTTTGAAACCTTCCTTCTGTTCAAACTTTCCATCGACGCCGCGTTCAAATACATAAATATCGTTCGTCGTATTGGTCACGGCTCCGGCGACGTATAAACGTTTCCCGTCCGGTGACCATGCTATTCCGCTCCCAACTTTCTGCAGCGGGATTGATTGCAACTCGTTTTCTTTGGAGAGATCGACGATGTGAAGTCCATTCGCTGTGTACCCACAGTTTCCAATTGCAAGCAGTTTGCTGTCCGGGCTGACCGCGCCACCAAGGAGCATATCACCAGTTGGTATGGATCGACCGGCTGGAGTGACCTTCCAACCGTTGTGCAGCAGAGTTCCATCTGCGTATGCTCCCGGGGTTACTACTGGCTGTCCCGTGAATGGGTGTGTCACCAGACCCTTTCTGGCGATCGTAAGAGCTGCAAACGGTACGATAGCTGCTCCGACGAGCAATGTTATTCCGATTATGGCTATATAAGGTCTTTTGCTCTTCATGGTTTGTCCGATCCTGTTTCAGGGATAGATTGTTGCTTGAGAACAATATGTCGGCAACAATAGCCGTTATTACAAATATCCTACTCTAACGCGGGGGAAAATTGAAAGGTACTTTTGGCCGACAACCCCAAAGTTCGCAGGATTTAACGGATATTTAATGCCGTAATAAGAGAACGATATTTCTGTAAGAGTAGTCGCTAATTCATAAATAATCAGGGGGCTGGAGATGTTCGAATTTCTCCAGCCACTTGACTCTAATTCCTGATTCGATCTGAGATACTCAATTTACCGAGGATACCTTTAAGTTTGGCTGTGGCTTCTGAGTTGGTAGGCAGCGACTTCTTGTGCAGTGCAGGCAACAAATTATCCCAAACCACATTTAACTCGGACTGCATGTCGCCAGTCTTTGCAGTAATCGCGATCACTGTATCTTCATCTGGCAAAACGATGCAGAATTGACCCGCCGCGCCGTCCCCTCGGAATCCGTTGTGTCGACATCGCCAGAATTGGTAGCAGTAACCCTGATCCCAGTCGCTGTTCGGGTTGCTGCCGTTGGATGTCTGTCGAGTGGTCGCGTCGGCTACCCACGCTTCTGGAAGTATCTGTTTGCCACTCCACCTGCCTTTTTGAAGGTAGAGAAGGCCGAGCTTAGCGACGTCCTCTGTTCGGACAAACAGCCCGTATCCGCCTAGATTGATGCCCTGCGGACTCTGATCCCAGTGCGCTCCTTCAATTCCCAGCGGCTCGAATAGGCGCGGAGACAGGTAATCGAAAACAGTCTTGCCCGTTACCTTATGAACGATTGCCGAGAGCATATAGGTGGCGGGAGTGTTATATAAGAATCGTGTGCCGGGTTTGTGAACCACTGGCTGCTCTAAAAACGTTTTGACCCAGGTCTTGTCTTTGGATGCCTGAATGGGAGCCTCGGCATCGTGACCTGTGTTCATTCTGAGAAGGTCGCGAACGCGCATCATCTTGAGGTTAGCGGATGGATCGGACGGAGCATCTTCCGGAAAGAACTTCAACACCTCGTCGTCGACGCTCAACTTTCCTTCCGCCACTGCAAGGCCCACGGCAGTCGATGTGAAGCTCTTACTCAGCGACCACATAATGTGTTCCGTATCGGGCGTTTGCGGGTTCCACCAGGCCTCCAACACGACCTTGCCGTGGCGCACCACCATGATGCTGTGGATCTCTTTCACCTTCTGGTCAAGCGCGGTGACAAGGGCAGTCAAGCCTTCGGTCGAAACTCCTTGAGACTCGGGTGAACTTCGCGGAAGCGACTTCGTGTTTTGCGCCTGGGCTGGTGAGGTCGCAAGTGAGACTGCCGCGACTATCCCAAAAAATCCAAATGTTTTCATACTTAACTCCGTCGTCAGATGTGGTCGAATCTATTAGTGCTTTGCGAATGCATATTACTTGATGCATGACAGGGATTGCAATTCGTCACCTGTTTTCGTGGTGTTTTTAGGCTCTAACCCGGTCGATTAATTGTGCTTTTGTTAAATTTGATCAATTTAGTTTGACCTTCGTAAATTTGCTGTGGTATACTGTTCAGACAATTTAGGATGTATTGCTGTGAAGAGGCAAGTAGGCCCGCAATGTCGTTTCAGAGAGCCGTCGGTTGGTGCGAGACGGTACGCATGCTGGTTGAAACTCACCTCAGAGCTGATGTTCTGAAAGCCCGAACGGGCAAATAGGAGTATCCGGGTGCGCCCGATATTGCGTGCGAGTGGAGCCCCTGCATAAAAGCAGGATTTAGTTTTCTGGCTCTACAAGGGTGGTACCGCGTGAGCATTGGCCTCTCGTCCCTTGGGATGAGGGGTATTTTTGTCACTGAACGGGATTGGTTGATCAATTGAATCTAAGCATACCAAAATTTGTGCCAATGTCCGCACTCGCTGTCGGACTTATTGCAGGGCAATCCGCAAGGTCGATTGCTCAGTCTTACGCTGTCTATATGGAGGTCGTCACGAAAACAGACAATCAGTCGAGAGAAGAGAGTGCCAAACTCAGTCTGCAAGCTGGCAGTCGGTTTCGCGTAGAGCAATCATCTAAAGGTGGCAGTCGAATAGTGATTGTGAATGGCCTCAACACATGGGCATGGGAACCATCCAGCAAAAATGGCATGCACGGGAAACAGAACGCGAAAGCCGTGGCGAAGATGGATGCGCAGGGATCGCCCGGACTGATGATTTTCCCAAACTTCGTCAAGATGGGCGGAAAAAAGGTCTCTGCAGTCCGGATCGATGGGCAGATGTTAGAGACTTATGAGTACAAGGCGAAGAACGGAATGGTCCATACGCTTTCGCTTTATCCGGGTACGCAGCATTTGCCGCGACGTTTGGTGGAAGCAGGAGTAATTCGAGCCGCGACTTCGCTTGGATCGCCGATGGAGAGCCACATTTTGAATCGCCAGACAGATTTTACAAACTGGAAAGTCGGAATCACGCTGGACCCGGGCATTTTCAAGCCACCAGGTGGAATGACCTTTCAGGAAGCGCCGCAGGCTGCACCGCCATTAGTACCAAAGAAGAAGTAGTTTGAATTAGTTGTGGTGTTCGAAGTAACGGAGAAAGTGAGCGAATAGAGGATGAGTACCAAGAAGATGTCCGGTGCACAGATCATGTTGGAATGCCTGCGTCAGCAGGGTGTGAAGCATATTTTCGGTTACCCCGGTGGGGCCGTGCTTCCAATTTACGATGCGCTTTACGACGTTGAGGGACTCGAGCACATTCTCGTTCGACATGAGCAGGGCGCAAGCCACATGGCCGACGGATATGCTCGCGCCACGGGTGGCGTAGGCGTATGCCTTGCCACCAGCGGACCAGGTGCCACCAACCTTGTGACTGGCATTGCGACGGCTTACATGGACTCGATTCCGATGGTCGCCATTACGGGTCAGGTGCGAACAACTTCTATTGGTAAGGATGCATTCCAGGAAGCCGACATCACCGGCATCACCATGCCCATAACGAAACATAACTTCCTTGTAAAACATACCGAGGACCTGCCAAAGGTTTTGGCGGAAGCTTTCTACATCGCTCGATCTGGCCGACCGGGACCCGTTCTTGTGGACATTCCACTGGATGTTGGCAAGAACATTATCGACTGGGATCCTTCGACGTATCCTAAGAAGGTAGACATCCCATCGTATCGACCGAATACCCGTGGTCATGAGATGCAGATTCGCAAGGCTGCTGCGCTTATCGCAGAGGCCAAGCGACCTGTCCTCTATGTTGGTGGCGGAGCCATTGCGGCGGATGCGCAGGCCGAAGTCACCGAACTTGCCGAGCGAACCAACACGCTTGTCACGACCACCCTGCTGGGCAAAGGCGCTATTAACGAGTGGCATAAGTTGAGCATGGGAATGCTCGGCATGCACGGCACCGCCTACGCCAACCATGCAGTAAACAACTGCGACCTGCTTATTGCCGTTGGAGCTCGATTCGACGACCGCGTGACAGGCAAAGTGGAGAAATTTGCTGTTGGCGCCAAGGTCATCCATATCGACATCGACCCGGCGGAAATCGGTAAGGTTCGAGTCCCCGACGTGCCAATTGTCGGCGACGTGAAAGTGGTCCTTACTGAACTGTTGAAGGTCATCGAAGATCGACCCTGGTCCGAGTGGAATGATCAGATACTCGAGTGGAAGGAGCTCTTCCCACTCGCCTATCCGCAGGACGGCCAGCTATACGCCGAATACATCATCGACATGATCAATGAAGTGACCAACGGCGAAGCGATCATGACCACAGACGTTGGTCAGCACCAGATGTGGGCGGCGCAGCACTTCAAGTGTAAGCGACCGCGCCAGTGGGTAACCTCCGGTGGACTTGGCACAATGGGATTTGGTTTGCCTGCCGCAGTCGGCGTTCAAGCGGCTTTCCCGGACAAAACGGTTATCAACTTGAGCGGCGACGGATCCTTTCAGATGTGCGTTCAGGAATTAATGACGGCGACGGTTTACGAATTGCCGGTCATTAATGTGATCATCAACAATCGGTCACTTGGCATGGTTCGACAGTGGCAGGAGCTCTTCTATAAGGAGCGCTACAGCCATGTCGATCTGCAAGCTTCTCCGGACTTCGTGAAGCTGGTCGAGGCATATGGTGGTGTCGGAATGCGTATCACCAAGCCTGAAGAAGTTCGGGATGCGCTGGAAGCCGCGATCAAGATTCGAAATAGACCGGTTGTGATCGACTGCACCGTGCCGACTTCGGAGAACGTCTATCCGATGATCCCGAGTGGTGAAAGTGTTGGCGAAATGCGAGTTCGCGAGGACCTTGAAGAGCTGAAGGCCAGCGTTCATGCAGATGCCGAAGTCTGGTCCTACTCAGATGAAGACCGTGTATTGGCGTCCTACGCCCGAGCTACGGAAGCAAGTCGGTCCACGGAGAAATCGAATGGCTAATGCCCTGAGTAACACCATCGTACAGCAGATGCAGGATCATCACGTAATCACGGCGCTTGTGGAAAATCATGCGGGAGTTCTCGCACGTGTGACCGGCCTATTTGCTCGGCGCGGATACAACATCGAGTCGCTAACAGTTTCAGTGACAGATGATTCAGACATTTCCCGAATGACAATCGTGGTCGGCGGGGACCACACGGTCCTCGAGCAGATTACCAAGCAGCTTCAGAAGTTGATTGAAGTGCTGCGAGTTGTCGACTACACCGAGACCGCCGCAGTTGAGCGCGAACTTGCCCTCATCAAGGTAACGGCAGATGCGAATAATAGATCAGAGATCATGCAGGTTGTGGAAATCTTCCGCGCAAGAATCATCGACATGTCGGACAAGACCTTTGTGGTAGAAGTGACGGGTAGCCCGGACAAGATCGACAAAATTCATCTTCTCTTACAGGGATATGGTATTAAGGAGATGACGCGTACGGGGGTCATTGCAATGGCCCGCGGTTCGCGAACAGCCTGACGTACCGGGAGCCAGAATCTTGGGTGATGATCTTCGCGAAATTGTGACAATGGGCCAGATGAATGGCCTTTTGCTTAGCCTTGCCATCCTCTCACCCGTTGTCGGTGTGATCTATTTCATGGTCTACGGCAAAAAGTCGAGTGACGCATCCGAGACTAAGCAAACGGCAATCGTCATTGGAGTGATTGGTCCGTTTGCGCTGGTAATGTGGAAGGTCTACAACGCCATCACTGCGCGACTGGGATTGGACAGCGTAAAGAACCTTGTGGTTAATCTTGTGCTATTTGTAGCTATCGGGATTGCAGCGGGATTGTTTCTCAGTAGAAAACAGTTGAAACGATCAGGAGAACCAGTGCCTGTGACGGACGTTGAAAAGGCAGAAAATGCGTAAGGGCCTGAAGGCAGTTCTGTTTGATCTGGATGGCACCCTCGTGGATACGCACTTTCTCATCTTTCGCTGTTTGAACGAGAGTCTGGAAGCGGCTGCAGGGATCAAGTTTGAAGAGACCTGGTGGCACGACAATGCTGGCAAGCCACTGCATCTGCTTTATCCAATCGCGCTGGAAGCGAATGGCCGAACAGACGTTTCTATTGATGATCTGATTGTGGATTATCGAAAACGACTGAAGAGTTACGAGCACGAAGTACGCCTCTTTCCTGGTGCGTTGGAGATGATCGAAGAGGTTGAACGTGGCGGATTGCAGCTTGCTCTGGTGACCACCAAGCACAGCGAAGCGGCCGATAGGCATTTGGAGTCGGTGGGACTTGCAGGTCGATTTGCCGTGGTAATGACCGGGGATCAGTGTAAGCATTACAAGCCGCATCCCGATCCGTTTGAGCGGGTTCTGACAAAATTGAGTTTGGAACCTGCCGCGTGTATTTCGGTAGGAGAT
>JBDUAM010000235.1:0-3708 GCA_040004655.1 Chthonomonadales bacterium
CCAGAAACCTCGAACCAAAAACTACATCCGCGCGACCATCCAGAATCGGACCCAGCAGAACGCCATATTCCTTCGGATCATACTCCAGATCGGCATCTTGAATGAGCACAATCGCGCCGATAGACTTCTCAATGCCCGTCCGGACTGCGGCGCCCTTACCCCGATTTCGGTCGTGATAGAATACATGAACGTTGGTGAACGCTCCCTCAATCTTTGTCCTCAAGACGTCTCGAGTTCCATCGGTCGAACCATCATCCACGAGAACGATCTCTTTGTCGAATTCGGCGTTAAGCACCCGTTCGAGCAGCGACTCAATGGTCGCGGCCTCATTGAATACAGGTATCACAACGGAGAGAAGCGGTATGCCCTTCTCTTTAGCCTCAACGATGATGTCCGTCGACGTCAAATTGTTAAGACCTCCAAATTAATCACCTTCAGGTTACCCGCCATGGCCCACCAAAACAATCCACCGACCCATCGACAAACGATCAAAACCGAGCAAATCGCCACTTGATCAGCGTCCAGATCGCCTCGACGCCGTCCGTCCATCTAATCTTTTTGCCCTCGGAAATGGTTCGCGCTTCGTAGCGAATGGGAACTTCTACAATCTTTTTGCCGCGTCGAATTAGCTTTGCCGTGACCTCGGGGCAAAACTCAAACCGTTTGCACTCAAGGGGAATATCCTTCAACACATCCGATCGGAACGCTTTGTAGCAGGTCGCTTCGTCGGTCATGGGGACGTTGTACAGAAGTCGCACCATCCAGGCCAGAAGCATGTTTACAACGCGATTTGGCAGCTTCATGGGCGGGTAACCGTTCAGGAATCTCGACCCATAGACGGCCATCACATCGGCCTTCTCGAACTCACGGACTATCGGTAAATAGTCCTCGGGGGAGTACTCGAGGTCGCCATCTTGAATGATTGCGAACGGGGCCTTAATGCTGGGAATGGCCGTTCTGATGGAGGAACCCTTACCCTGATTCACATTATGGAAGAGGATGGTCAGATCTTGTGCCGGGTTTTGAGCCAGGGTCTGGAGCATCTCTCGCGTACCGTCAGTGCTCAGATCATCCACAATGATGATCTGCTTTGCTATGGGGACTGCCCTCACCCGCTCAATGATCTGAAGTAGATTGTCCCGCTCATTGAACACCGGGATGATGACGGAAAGGTGGGGCGGAGTCGATGGGTTGGGTTGCAAGGAATCGGTTTCCCGTGGAATTGAGATCGAGCAGATTGCGGATTTCAGCCTGAGTACGGGGCCCTAATGCGCTCCGGTTCCTTTGATGACTGCGGGAATGGTCTTCAACACGATCATAACATCACCCCAGAAAGACATGGTCTCTATATACTTGAGGTCGAGTTCAATCCACTCGTCAAAACCGATATTACATCGACCCATGATCTGCCAGAGGCACGTAATTCCTGGTCGAACGGCAAGCCGGCCACACTGTCGCTGATTGTACTTGGCAACTTCGTCTGGAACCGGAGGTCGAGGTCCGACAATACTCATATCTCCAATGAACACATTCCAAAGCTGCGGCAATTCGTCGAAACTCCATCGGCGAATCCAGCGACCAACAGATGTAATTCGCGGATCTTCTTTCATCTTAAAAACGGGTCCGCTGGCTTCGTTCAGATGAGCAAGCTTCTGTTTCAATTCCTCAGCATCGGTCACCATGGATCGATATTTGAGGCACATAAACTCTTTGCCACCCAGGCCCACTCGCTTCTGTTTAAAAATTGCACCGCCTTTAGACGTAAGACGAACGGCGAGGAATGTGCCTACGAAAAGCGGGGAGAAAAGAACCATTGCACATGAGGAGACAAGTATATCCATCAAACGTTTAACCGTGTGATACGGCACTGGTTTGGTCGGGATGTTCAACTTAATCGGCCCATTAGGTGCGGTCACATCTATGTGATTTACGCCTGGCCTTGTACGGTCCGATATTGCCGAGACAGTTGGCTCAGACTGATTCACAATGGACATACCTCGGATACTCCTTCAGAACAACCTGTCGACTAAATTAGGCGCAATCACGCTCATAGTCGTGTGACTGCCATTTATACCCTTTTTGTTCGGCCTAATGCAGGTGAATATTGTAAATTCCTACGTTTTTAATGGTCCGTTAATTCCAGCCAGGCAGCGTAAACCACCTTTCGAGGTAGACCAAGTTCCTTCGCGGTGGATTGAACGGCATCTCTCCCAGACAGGCCAGCGTCGCGTTTGGCTTTCAACATTTGATCTAATCCCTGCGCTTCGGCAACGGAATCGACCAGTGGTTCCCCCGCTCCCTCCACCACAATGGTGAACTCACCCTTCGGGCGTTTCTCACTAAAATGGGTGATTGCTTCAGATAGGCTGCCCCGATAGACCTCTTCAAACATCTTGGTGAGTTCGCGCCCAATGACCACCCGGCGCTCGCCCATCTCCCGGTAAATATCTTCCAGCGTGTCAACCGCTCGATTGGGCGATTCATAAAGCAGAATAGTTCGGCGTTCAGCCTTCAGACTACGAAAGAACTCGCGTCGATCTGACTTGCCACGCGGCGGAAACCCTTCAAACGTAAACCGTCCACTCGGTAAACCTGAAACCACCAACGCGGAGAGAGCTGCGTTCGCCCCGGGAATCGGACTGACCGTAACTCCAGCGTTGATGGCTAATCGAACGAGATCGGCTCCGGGGTCGGAGACTGCAGGCAGACCTGCGTCAGAGACAAGTGCGACATCTGATCCAGCCACGAGTTCGCCGACAAGCTCCCGCAATCGGGCTTCACGTACATTCTGGTGACACGAAATGAGCGGCGTGTGGATGTCGTAATGAGAGAGCAGCTTGCGCGTGACTCGGGTATCCTCCGCCGCAATGCACTTCACCTCTTTGAGAATGCGCAATGCCCGGAGCGTGATATCTTCCAGATTGCCAATGGGAGTTGCCACAACAAAGAGGGTTCCAGGTTTAGGCACGAGGTTCTCCAGAGGTTAGGACGGGGAGAGATAATTCGGGC
Organism: Chthonomonadales bacterium; assembly: GCA_040004655.1. Lineage (GTDB taxonomy): Bacteria > Armatimonadota > Chthonomonadetes > Chthonomonadales > CAJBBX01 > JBDUAM01. The sequence goes on from JBDUAM010000235.1 coordinate 3,010, forward strand.
AGATGACCGAAGTCACCTGCCCGGATTGCTTACTTTTTGGTTGGAGCCTTTGTACCGGCCGGAGCTGGTGGCGGTACGACTACATTTGTGGGCTTGCCGTTTGGCATGACATTGATTGTTCCGCCCGGGACCTTGGTCACTGGAGCATTTTTCTTCTGCTCGGCGTCACGCTCCGCTTTTTCCTTCGCCTCTTTCACGGTAAGCTCGGCGATTTTGGTATCTTCGGCAGTCGCAAGGTCCGTTCGGTTCATCTGTCGGAACTGGATAGCGAGTCGCTGGTGAACCAACTTGTCAGACGTGTTGTCATCATAGGCCAGCAGCTTCTTAATCTCGAGGTACTGGGCAATAGCTTTATCGTCTTGCTTGTTCTCTCGATAAAGATTTGCAAGGTCAAATCGAGCTTCGCGATCTTCCGCCTTATTCAGCGCGTTTTCGAAGTTGGTGATCATCTCTGTGCGAATCTTTGCACGGTCCGCTTCAGATGGGGCGGGCGTCTTGTCACCCGGCAGGTGAATGGCGCCTTTTGTATACTCTTCTTTCAGCATGGTGTTCAACACAAGGCTGGCGGCCGAGTCTTCTGGATGTTTCGGCGCATAAGCTCGAAGGTCAGCTAGCAATTTCTGCTTGTCAGCCGGAGTGGCCGTTCCGCCACCCATGAATCCGCCGATCTGCCCATATCGATATCGCCACTCGAACATC
>JBDUAM010000150.1:0-3686 GCA_040004655.1 Chthonomonadales bacterium
GTTACCATCATGCGCCAAACGCAAGCTGGATCCATCCTGTAGACGGGGAATTTCATTTGACGGATGAGTTTTTTGAGTCGAGTGGGTCCAGCCTACAACCGGGTGACCACTATGGATCACTCAAATAGAGATCGCCCGGGCAGGTTGCTGTTTACTACTTCGATTTCACCTCAAAAGACTCAATCACATCGCCGTTCGGTTCGATTGCCGTGATTTTCATCGTGCCGCCGTTGACTTCTATGCGAACGTGATTGTGCACGGACTTGGCCTTAACCACATGCTCCGTATCGGGTGTCACCGAGTAGAGCGGTGCACCCCCTCCACCCGAGACCACGTAGTGAATTCCATCATTGAAATGGTGCTGGTAGTCATGGTCGTGGCCGTTGACTACAAGCTGCACATGTCCAGCTTTGAAGATCGGTTCTAACCGTGCCGCAAGCAATTTTGACTGAGCACGGCGATCAGGTTTGTCCACGCAAGTGTGCACGGTGTGGTGGAAGAAGACGACACGCCAGGTCGCGGACTGATGTGCTGCCAGATCCTTTTTCAGCCATTCATTCTGTGCTGGGTATTCGGACGAGTCGCGATTTGTGTCGAGGGCCACGAAATGGGTGTTTCCATAGTCAAACGAGTACTCATTCTTCACATCGAAGTACTTAAAGTATGGGGAGGCGTTTCGCTCATGGTTACCGAGGGCTGGGAAGTAGGGAACATTGCTCATGAACGAGGATGCCGTTTCCCAGAAGACTTTCCACTGTGACTCCTCTTCTCCGTTTGCAACCAGGTCGCCACTCTGTATAACGAAATCAGGCTGGAACTGCGCCATTGACTTCAATACACTTTCATGAACTTTTGGTTGGGTTCGAGTATCGCCATATGCAATGAATTTGAAGGGTTGATTTGGTTTGGCCGCGGTGATGAACTCACCTTTGCCTATTCTGCCTTCACAGGTAACCGTATAAATGTAACGGGTGTATGCTGACAGGCCTGTGAGATGCACCTTGTGATAGGACGTCGGCACCGACTCTTGTACCTTCTTGATATCGCCACCGCTCTTCACGCTGTAGCCAATCGATCCAATTGAATCGATATCGCTGACCCAGCAGACGGTAATTTCGGTTTGCGTCGGATTTTGAAGGTAAGGCCCCTTTGAAATTCCGGATGCCCCGGCTTTCTGATGAGTGCAGGATGTAATGCTGGCGGCAACGAATGCCATCAATCCGATCTGCCAGTTAATTGTCTTCAAATTTTCGCTCCTGTTATTTTGTTGCTGATCCGGGTTAATTTGTTAAAATGGTGAAGCCACGTTGAAATCAATTGGGATGGTTTAAAGTTGGACCATAAGATGCGACCTGGCCCATATTCGCCAAGGCTCTCTACAGGAATTAACCCGATAATTTCGCTCTCGACCGCGGCGGTACCGCACTCTTCAGCAATACGCGCCACAAAGTCGAAAATGGGTACCATTGGAGTTGCCAATGGTTGCGACACGTTCATCGAAATCTGAGTCTGTTGCCTCGTCTGCAGATAGAGGCCGAGTGCGCGAACTCCGGCCAATTCTGGTCTGAAATCTCTGTCCTTCCGAATTCGGGCTGCAATCTTTTTTGCGATCTTTTCGTCGTCGGTTTTGAGCCAGATGTTCCATGCTACAAGTGGCGACCTTGCTCCGACTACTACTGCGCCCGCAGTTGGATGGCGGCGGTTTGGGCCCACGTCCGGTATCAGCATACTCTCTCTTACCGCCTCAAATCCCCCTCGACGCAGGGTAGGTAGGTCTACCACGCGACCAGGCTTCGCCGATTCTTCATAGAAGTACACTGGCAACTGAAATCTATCCGCCAGTTCGCTTCCGAGTTTATACGACAATTCTACGCATTCGGCCATAGAAATATTACGGATAGGTGTGAGCGGAACAACGTCTACCGCTCCAATCCTCGGGTGAATGCCTTTGTGATTGTTGAGGTCTATCTGCCGAACTGCAACTTCGGTGATGGCCACAACTGCCGTTGACATTTCTTCTGGTGACCCAAGCACCGTGATCACCATTCGGTTATGGTCCGGGTCTGCTGATTGATCTGCAACAAGGCAATGTTCAGCTGCAATTTCGGCAATCTGGTCCATCAGGCGAACATCGCGCCCTTCGCTGATGTTCACAGCCGATTGAATTATCTGTTTGTCAAGTGTGTTCTGTGCAGGCTGAATCGCAAAATCCATGATTCATTATGCTCCATCCTTAACATTCAACCGGTACTATTCTTATTAAATTGCGATGAACAAGGTGCAGATTAGGGAATGAAAGTCTGCATCCTTTGACGAACATAGAAACACTATGCCAAGAGATATTCCCGTCGGTAACGGCCGCCTCCTCATCAATTTTGACAATCAGTATCGAATCCGCGATATTTATTACCCGCGCGTGGGCGGAGAAAATCACAGTTCAGGTCACCCTTATAGATTTGGAGTGTGGATTGAAAATCAGTTTAGCTGGGTTGAGAGCGATGAATGGCAACGCTCCATGCTCTACAAAGAAGACACTCTTGTTACGGAAGTTGTTCTGAAGTGTGATCGACTAGGGGTTGAACTGCACTGCGAAGATACGGTCGATTTTCACGAGACGATATACCTTCGCCAAATTAAAGTTATCAATCACGCCGATCATCCGCGTGAGGTTCGACTCTTCTTCTATCACAACTTTCACATTAGCGATTTTGAGGTTGGCGATACGGCGGTCTGGTATCCGCAGCTCTCGGCGCTCATCCATTACAAGAAGATGCGGTATTTTCTGATTAACGGTCAGAATGCAGAGGGACAGGGCATCAGCGATTACGCCACCGGTATCAAAGAGATGGCGGGTCAAGAGGGTACGTATCGTGACGCCGAAGATGATGGAGTGCTCGGAAAAAATCCGATTGCCCAGGGATCGGTCGATAGTACGGCTGCTCTGCAAGCCACAGTAGGGCCAGGGGATGAGTCGATATTTCATTACTGGATATGCTTTGGAACAAATTACCATGAAGTAGAGGGACTGAACGATGTTGTAATAGCAAAGACTCCTACCACCCTCATTGAGAGAACAACATCCTATTGGAAGCTCTGGGTAAAGCGCCAATTGAAGGCCCATAACCTGAGCGATTCTATTACGGAACTTTATAAACGGAGCCTGCTGATCATCCGAACGCAGATGGATGATGGGGGGGCAATCATCGCCGCGAATGACACCGATATCACTCAATTCAATCGAGATACTTATTCTTACATGTGGCCTCGAGATGGCGCGCTGGTTGCGCATGCGCTTGATCTGGCGGGATACCCGAGTCTTAGTCGTACGTTCTATGAATTCTGCAGGCCACTCCTGACGCAGGAAGGATACTTTCTGCATAAGTATCATTCCGATGGGTCCGCAGGCAGTAGCTGGCACCCTTGGCTTTCAAATGGCCACCGACAATTGCCTATTCAAGAGGATGAGACGGCCCTGGTGATCTGGGCGCTCTGGGAGCATTTCAAAATATATGGCGACGTTGATGAAATTAAGCCACTCTACCGCGAACTAATTATGCGGTCCGGCGTCTTCATGGCCGACTCTCTACACCCGACCAGTAATTTGCCAATCTCCTCCTACGACCTCTGGGAAGAGCGACACGGCATCCATGCCTTCACCGTCGGCGCCGTTTATGCGGGCATAATTG
>JBDUAM010000108.1:0-12381 GCA_040004655.1 Chthonomonadales bacterium
GCCGGATGTCATACGGACATGTGGTTTCAACCGGTGGTTCATAAGTCGCTGCAGGAGAGTGACTTCTTTGCAGATGGTTCCTCCGCGCGCAAATTGGTTCCTGGCACCGTGGTGCACAAGGCCTCTGAAAGCGAACTGCGGGTAGATAACACGACTTACACAGCGCTTGGCACAGACAAGAAGTTGGTGGACCAGTTGCCCGCAGGGATTCCATTGAATTTGGAGACACTCAAGCGCGGTCGCGAACGATTTAACATCTACTGCTCACCGTGCCACGGAAGAAGCGGAGACGGAAAAGGCATGATCGCCATGCGTGGGCTCGCCCTGCGTAAAGCCCCCGGCAATTACCTGTCCGAAACTATCCGCAAACAGCCGCTCGGGCACTATTACGATGTCATCTCAAACGGGTTTGGCGTGATGTACAGCTATGCCGCCCGGGTTGAGCCGGCTGACCGATGGAAGATTGCCGCCTATATACGAGTCCTGCAGGCCTCAAACGGCGTACCCCTGAAAGATATTTCGGAAGAAGAGAAGGCCAAACTTGATGGCGCAAAAGACGAAGCTAAAGCACAACCCGCAGAAGGAGAGGCACCCAAATGATGACGCCTGAACTCCTATTCGGGGCTTTCCTCTTTGCCTTTATCTTCTGGATGTGCCTCACCCTCGGGTTTACAGGCATGTTACTTCTGCACCACACCCTTCGCGCAGAATGGGGACTCCCACTGCTACGAATCTTTGAAGCAGGAAGCAAGTGTCTTTTACCAATGGGCGCCATCTTCTTTGTAGCATGGTTTGCGGGGATGAATAAGCTATATCCGTGGATGAACTCTGCCACGGTTGCCGCTGACCCGGTTTTGCGACTGAAGAGTCTCTACCTGAACCAACCCGGGTTTCTCATTCGTGCCGTCGTCGTATTTGCTATTTGGATCGGCTGGTCGATGATCTTGAACAAGTCGACTAAAACGCAAGAGACAACGGGAGACAATTCGCATGGGCAACTTCGATCAAATGTTGCCGCGCCTGGGATTGTTTTCTTCATTCTTTCGGTTACAGTTGCGGTTACAGATTGGGTGATGTCGCTCGATGCGCACTGGTATTCCACCATGTATGGCTTCTGGTTCGTTATTGGTCAAGCATTGGCTGCAATGTCGTTCAGCGTTTTCTACACCATCAGTCGAGCGAACACGGAACCGTATAAGCAGGTGGTTACGCCCAAGATGACCAAGGACTGGGGCAACATGATGCTCATGATGTCCATGGTCTGGGCATACTTCACTTTTTCGCAGTTCCTGATTATGTGGTCGGGCAACATCCCGGTTGAAGTTGGCTATTTCTACCACCGAATGCAGGGGCCGTGGGACATTTTAGGGACCATCGTGGTAATTGCGCAGTTCTTTATTCCATTTCTGCTGCTGCTGTCAGGTCGAACCAAGCGTACACCGATGTATCTGAAGACTGTCGCCGGTTGGATATTTGTGGCTCGCATTCTTGATCTCTACTGGAACATCGGACCGTACTTTGTGAAGAACACCGAAACTCAGGGACCTATCACAATGTCCGCTCCGTTTGCGCTCATGTTCCTCGGCGTAGGGGCAGTCTGGTTTGCCTTCTTTACCTTCTTCAAAAAGCAGAACACTACGTTCCCGACCTACGATTCACGCCTGATTATTCAGGAGGTTGCACCAAATGCGTAAAGACAATCACGAACCAGTTGATGTGGATCAGTTGAAGAAACTGAAATATGAATCGAGCGATATACCTCTACCTGTTTTGGGTAAAACAGCGCTCGGACTCTTCGCATTTATTGGCGTATCTTCTGCGATCACGTGGGTCTTTCTCAAGTTGTTTGTGCCCGTTCCGGCGGATGTGGAACACGAGAAGGTTGCCGACACCAGCATGCTCGCGCCCGGGTTGCCGGTGCTTCAAGCCAAACCGAAGTTTGATATGCTTAACTTTCGGCTTCAAGAAGAAGCCAAGACCGACCAGTACGGTTATGTAGACAAGGCAAAAGGCCTCGTTCACGTACCGATTGACATCACGATTGAGAAGATCGCCGCATCCGGCAAGTTGCCCAGCGCACTTCCCGGTGGGGTAGAAAAGCCAGGGCCACCAAAGCCGACCGCAGAGAACACGCCGTCGGGGACGCTCCCTGTCGATCCGGCAACAGCCGTATCGCCTTCTATGACGCCGATCACAACTCCACCTGCAAGTGATGCACCCGTAAGCACATCGCCTGCCCCAACGGGCGGCAGATAAGATCATGGCAAGTATGAACATATTTAGAAAATCGGCAATTCTGACATTCACGGCAATGAGTATTCTCGCTGGCACGCCATGTTTTGCCCAGAAGAACCTGAATGTGCCAAATGTTGGAACCAAGAATCCGTTGGCGACAAACTCATCCATGCTGGTCAATCCGAAGGACGTGGGACTCGATCAATTTCTTGACGCTCAAGTTCCGCTGGATGCATCCTTCCTGGATGAGAGCGGCAAGGCAGTAAAGATCGGGGATTACCTCGGTAAGAAACCCGTACTTCTAAATATGATTTTCTATAAGTGCCAGGGCGTCTGTATGCGCGAACTGGAGGGCATTGTCAGCCTCCTGCGCGACCAGCAGATGTCGTTAACACCGGGCAAAGACTTCGAGATCGTAACGGTCAGCATTAACCCAAAAGAGACGCCCGCTGATGCATCCATCAAGAAACTCGAATATATCGACTTGCTCAAGCGACCAGAACTGAGCGCTGGCTGGCACTTTCTGACTGGAGCGGATCCTGAGATCAAGCGATTGGCAGCTTCGGTGGGATTCAGATATTCCTATAACCCGAAGACAGATCAATTTGCGCATCCTGCGGGAATTATCCTGCTAACGCCGCAGGGAAAGATTTCACGATACTTTATGCAGACCGTTTATCCGGCCAAGGACGTTCGCCTGGGAATGGTGGAGGCCGGCAGTGGTAAGATCGGCTCTCTAACAGACAAATTTGTCCTCAACTGCATCTATCAGTACGATCCGACCTCAGGTCGGTATGGTCTCGCGATCATCAAGCTGCTTCGATTGTGTGGTGGCCTTACGGTCGCTATTCTGGCAGGGTCCATTTTGTTAATGTCTATGCGGTCCGGGCGCAAAGCGGAAAGTATCGTCGTCGCCCCCGATTCCTCGCACGGCGCCGCACAACCGTGAGAGGGGGAAAGAACTTTTGATCAAGAATTTACCATTAATGCCGGACCAGGCCTCGTCATTTGCGGCCCAATCCGACTTGATATACTGGGCGCTTACCCTGCTGACAGTAGCATTCACGTTGATTGTGTTTGCAGCTCTGGCTTTTCTTGCAATTAGGTATCGTCGCGGATCCAAAGCGGATCGCTCAAGACCCTTGCATGGCTCTCACTTGCTGGAATTGGGATGGACATTTCCACCATTAGTTCTGGGGCTCCTGATGTTCGTCTGGTCGGCCAAGCTCTTTTCGACCATGTACGGTCGAGCGCCGGAAGGATCTGAGCAGATTTATGTAATTGGCAAGCAATGGATGTGGCACCTGCAGCACATGAACGGAATTCGTGAAAACAATGAGCTTCATATTCCAGTCGGAAAGCCCGTAAAATTGACCATGATTTCGCAGGATGTTATTCATAGCTTCTTCATTCCTGCATTTCGAATTAAGCGCGACGTGGTTCCGGGTGTCTATACATCCATCTGGTTTGAGCCCACTCGCGCCGGAAAGTACCATCTCTTCTGCGCCGAATATTGCGGCACACAGCATTCAGAAATGGGCGGCTGGATCTACGTCGAAGAACCGGCTGAGTACCAGAAATGGCTCGCGTCTGGCGGACGTAGAACCGCGGATACACAACCTCTAGCAACCACCATGGAAGCTAAGGGACTACAGCTTTACGAGCAGCAGGGTTGTGGCAACTGCCACGATGCCGACGGACTTAGCCGAGGACCATCACTCGCAGGCTTGTTTGGGACCACCGTCAAGCTGAAAAATGGCGCGACTGCCGTTGCCGACGAAGCCTATATCCGAAAGTCCATTCTCGAACCGAACGACCAGATCGCCGACAAGTACCAGCAGAGAATGCCTTCGTACAAGGGACAGATCACGGAAGAACAGATACTTGACCTTATGGCCTACATTCGCTCAATTGGGCCAAGGCCCTCAGCTTCAACAACGGCAACTCCCGTATCGAGTGCAACGAGTGGCACAAGGGTCCATACAGCGACAGCCGGAAAGCCAAACCCGAATCTAACAGCTTCAAACGCGGCTCCATCGCGAGGTAATTAGCATGAGCTATCAAACAACAAAAGATACTCCGTTTCCAGCAAAACAGACTTTTCCTGCGCCAAAAAATACCTATTTAAACGCCGCGAGCACGGTCAAATCGTGGTTATTGACGGGTGACCACAAACGAATTGCCATTCTGTATCTCATCTCGGTGTCGTTCTTCTTTGCGCTGGGCGGGCTTGCGGCATCCATCATTCGCCTGGAATTGACCAGTCCGAAGGGACACTTCCTGGAGCACGAGACATACAACAAAATGTTCTCGGCCCACGGAATCTTCATGGTCTTTCTCTTCCTGATTCCGTCCATTCCGGCGGTACTGGGCAACTTCCTGGTGCCATTGATGATCGGCGCGAAGGACCTTGCGTTCCCCCGGTTGAACCTGATTAGCTGGTACCTTTACACAACAGCAGGAGGGCTCATTCTTCTCGGAATGATGCGCGGTGGCGTAGACACCGGATGGACGTTCTACACGCCCTACAGCTCCATGTACAGCAATACCAATGTGAGCTTGATGATTGTCGGCATCTTCATTGCCGGGTTCTCTTCTATTGCCACCGGCATTAACTTTATAGTCACTATTCACACCATGCGAGCACCGGGAATGACCTGGTTTCGTCTGCCGCTATTTATCTGGGCGCAGTATGCTACCAGTGTGATTATCGTGCTCGGAACTCCCGTTGTTGCTATCACCCTGATGCTGGTTGTCGTTGAGCGAGCGCTGGGAATTGGTATCTTCAGCCCGGAACTCGGCGGCGACCCCGTTCTCTTCCAGCATCTCTTCTGGTTCTATTCGCATCCGGCAGTCTACATCATGATTCTGCCATCCATGGGTGTGACCAGCGAAATCATTTCCTGCTTCTCCCGCAAACGAATATTCGGCTACTCGTTCATCGCGTTTTCCACGCTGGCCATCGCGGTCCTCGGGTTTCTCGTTTGGGGACACCACATGTTCGTTACCAGCCAGTCGATGTACTCGAGCATGGTCTTCTCGATTATCAGCTTCCTGGTAGCCGTGCCCTCCGCGATCAAGGTGTTCAACTGGACCGCGACCATCTACAAAGGATCAGTAGAACTCTCGGCGCCAATGATGTATGCGCTCGGATTTATCGGTCTCTTCACCATTGGTGGCCTGACTGGTCTCTATCTCGCGTCGATTGCCACGGACGTCCACCTGACCGACACCTACTTTGTGGTTGCGCACTTCCATTACGTCATGGTAGGCGGCGCGCTCTCAGGCTTTCTTGGTGGCATCCACTTCTGGTGGCCCAAGATTACCGGCAAGCTCTATGACGAAGGCTGGGCGAAGCTTGCGGCAGGCCTAACGTTTATTGGATTCAACCTGACCTTCTTCCCGCAGTTCATGGTCGGATTTCTCGGCATGCCGCGACGATATCACTTCTACCCGGAAGAGTTTCAGGCATACCACGTTCTTTCATCCGCGGGCGCCTCTGTCCTTGCGTTGGGATTGATCATTCCTGGGATATACCTGACAGCTTCCCTAATTGCAGGCAAGCAGGCGCCAGACAACCCCTGGATGGCCGTTGGTCTGGAGTGGATGACAACGTCGCCACCACCAACGCTCAACTTTGATGCAACTCCGATTGTCACGTGGGAAGCATACGATTACACGCCAAATGATCCTGAAGAAGCTCGACACGCTGTTATCAATCCTGCTCTGCTGGAAATACACACCGGTGTAGATCCGCTTGGCGATGGAATGGCAGGAGGATTGGAATGAGCGTCGACGCTATTTCAACAACACACGGCTTAGTTGGTCACGATGACCATGCGCACCATGACCCGAATCAGGCGCATCAGTTTGAGGATATGGCGCAGCAGAACGAGTCGTACATCGTCGGGATGTGGTCGTTCCTTGTTACCGAAATCATGTTCTTCGGGGTGCTGTTTATTGCCTACTCGCTAAACCGATTGCTGCATCCCGGTTCGTTCATTGACGCTCATCGTCACCTGAACGTCTGGTTCGGCGGAATCAACACCGTCATACTTCTCACCAGCTCGCTGACAATGGCGCTGGCGGTGCGCGCGGCCCAATTGCAGAGCAAGGTCGCTCAGCTCGTGTTCTTAACGATCACTATTCTCTGTGCGTTTGGCTTTCTGGGCATCAAGACTGTTGAGTACACGCACAAATATCATGAGCACCTCATTCCTGGCGCGAACTTCCATTATGTGAGCGTTGGAGCTGAGGGCGGACCATCTGCCGAAGCCGCCGTCAATCCAGAGAAGAGCAATATTCCGCAGGGACAGGCGCAGATATTCTTTCTGCTCTATTTCTTCATGACGGGGCTTCACGGAATACACGTGGTCATCGGTATCATCGCGATGACAACGCTCTTTATCATGATCAAATTCGACCATCCGTTCACGAGGTACTACATGTGGGTGGAAATGGCGGGGCTCTACTGGCACTTTGTCGATATTGTCTGGATCTTCCTGTTCCCGCTTTTCTATCTCATACCGGGGAAGTAACATGTCCGCAGAACACGCAGAAACAACTCATCAAGAACACAGCCACCACGTTGTATCGGTGTCGGAGCTCTTTATCACCTACGGTGCTCTCATGGGCTTGATGTTATTGACCATCGCCTTTGCATTCAAGGACTTTGGTGCCATGAACAACGTCATTGCGATGGTTATCGCACTGATTAAGGCGACTCTCGTGGTGCTGTTCTTTATGCAGGTGCGCAAAGGGTCAAAGTTGACTATGCTCTGGGCAGCCATCGGGTTTATCTGGTTCTTGCTGATGTTTGGCATCATGTCTGACTACTTCAGCCGAGCTTGGATCCCGGTCCCTGGCTGGGAGAGCCCGACCACCAATCAGAAGTAAAAACACTCTCATAAAAAACCGCTCCTCAGATTAGAGGAGCGGTTTTTTGCTTAAAGATTACAGACTGCGGAGTTGGATCGCCGAAAGTATGTTGGCTGGTTTGCGCAGACCGGTATTGATTGTCACTTGATAGTCCACTCCCGGCCGAACATGGAAGAAGTTGTTTGAGACCTGTGGTTGGAAGTCTGAACCCAGGTCAGCAACTTCCAGCCAGACATAAGGCGCAAATCGTTTTGACCGAACAGTGACGCTCTGAGCAATCATCATTTTCTTGGACTTATCTTCAATGATCGTCAGGCCGGGATCAGCCAATCGCAGGTCCTTAGGTTCAGCAAGGAATAGGAAGTTGTCTATGTTCTGCTGCCCGAAGTCCCAGTAGGGCTCAAAGGTCGCGTAGATGTAGACGTCGCGGAAGTGGACAGCAAAGTCTGAGACGTTGATCTCCCCGATCTTCCCTACCCCGTTCGCGTCTATATTCGCTTCAATCGTCTCGGAACGAAGCACTTCGCCGTCAAACGACTCGACGGAAATTGTCGCGTCACCTTGAATGTGCTCCAGCAGATCGTTGACGAGATGCGCCTCGACCACATTGCCATTGCGGAATAGTGAGAGCAGCACAGGAGCATAAAACTTCTTCGACCAGTGGAACGCGGCCTTCGGAACCAGCGCACTGTCGATCACCGCCCAACTTTGAACCGGCCAGCAGTCATTCAACTGCCAGAAGAGAGTCCCCCAGCATCGACCCTTTTGCCGTCGCCAGTGCTCGATACCGCATTTCAGGGCTTCGGCCTGATTGATCTGGCTGTAGTAGACCAGGTCCTCAAGTGTCTGCGGCTCCGGGAAGTGCATACCAATGTAGCTCAGGTACTTTTCGTATCCCTTGCGGGTTTTATCGTGCCACTGGACAACGGGGGATCGCGGCGACCTGTCTTCCGGACGCAGCACGCCTTCCCACGCCTTCAGGCCACACGAGCTGGCAAATCCAAACTCGGAGGAGAATCGACCGCGATCCATCAGGTAGTTGGGCCAATCGCCGGGCTCTACGCCGGGCAGGTTGGTTCCTTTGGTGTGCCATACGTTCCAGTTATGCCTGTCCCCATAGTCCTCAGATTGCGGGTCTTCACCGCCAAACGGGCTGCTGGGCCAGTATGGGGTCTTCGGGTCCTCAGCGGCGACCACAGCAGGCAATACGTCGTGATAGAGATGCTCACCAAGATATCGGGGTGCGCGGTATGCCTCCCCTTCCCAACCATGGAAGTACATCTCGTGGTTCTCATTGTTGCCACACCAGAGCGCGAGGGACGGATGTCGACGAAGACGCTTCACCGCAGCAGTAGCCTCCACGCGAACGGCTTCGGCGTATTCATCGGTGTCCGGGTAGTAGGCGCAGCCAAACGGAAAATCCTGCCAGACAAGGATGCCAAAGGAGTCGCAGAGTTTGTAGAACTCTTCAGATTCATATACTCCACCACCCCATACTCGGAGCATGTTGTATCCGGCCTTCAATATTTCTATGAGTTGTCGATAAACTACAAGGCTCTCCACAGTTCCGGCTCCTGCTTCATTTTGCCCCTCGGGGAATGAACTTGTAGGAATCCAATTGGCGCCTTTCATAAACCGAGGTTCGCCATTCACATTAAAGAGGAAGCACTCACCTTTACCATCAGGATCAAGCTCACGCACTAGTTCAATGGTCCTAAGGCCAAACTTCACATATTTGTGACCAATTGATTTATTATCAAGTTGGACGTCTATGCTCCCAACATATAAGAAAGGCACTCGATTTGGATCGAGGGTACCATTGATATCCCACAGGCGCGGATTCTCTATTTGAATTACTGTGTCAACTACTACAGTTCCAATTGAATTTGGCATTATTACAGCAATGGGTTGCGATTGTGCCCATTCTAGCGAATCATTTGCTTCCTTGTGCGCTTGAGTAACGCCAGGAGACCTCAATTGTGGACCAGTGATTTTGAATTGAGCGGTGAGTTCCTGATCACCAGGAATTTCGGAACAATCAATTTCTGCAATCAACTTGACCTCAGCCCGATCATCCGTCAGCGACAAAACCTCATAATTCCAATCGACCAACCGCGCGACCGGTACGATGATCAACTCCACCGATTTCCAGATTCCGCAGGAGACCAGTTCAGGACCCCAGTCCCAGCCGTACATGTATTGCGCCTTGCGGACAAATGATCGCGGCGCCCATCGCGCCCAGTGCGGGTCCATGTGTTCTTTGCCAGCGGCCTCCCAGTCTGCCAGCCGTTCTCGACCAACTCGTAAGGCCGACCGGAAGATAACACGAAGCGTATTCTCCCCAGATTTCAAACACCCCCTTACCCCCGGCCCCTCTTCCGCGGGAGAAGGGGGTTGGGTCCCAACAAAGAACTCATGGGGAATGAACATATTGTCCGTACGCGCCAGCTCGACATCGTTCAGGTAGATCTCTGCGATGGTATCGAGGCCATTAAATCTTAGGTAAGCATGGGCAGGCGCTTCGTCGACCGTGAATGTGGTTTCGTAGACCCAATCGGTCTCATCGACCCACGCGCAGGCGCGCTCCGCCATGCCCTCAAACGGGTGCTGAATCACATTGTTCCGCACTAGATCGAGGTGCACATGCCCCGGCACCTGCGCATCCATCCACGGAAGGTCGCTGGCGGCCGATTGACCCCGGGGATTGAGTTCTGTAAATCGCCAGCCGGTGTGAAGTTGACGTGTTGAGGTCGCGAACGGGTTGGATGGGTTATTCATTTAATTCCAGTCAGAGCGATACCCTGTATAAAGGTTTTTTGTGCAAATAGAAAGATCAATAACGGCGGAAGCGTTACGACCGTTGCGGCAGCCATGAGCAGGCTCCATTCGGACCCATGTCGACCCAGAAACGCCTGCATACCAATAGCCAGCGTGTAGTATTTCTCATCGTGCAGGTAGATAAGCGGACCCATAAAGTCCATCCATGCGCCAGTAAAGGCAAACAACGCCACCGTGGCGATAGCCGGCTTTGAGATCGGCGCGACCACTCGAACCAGAATTCCCAGTTCGTTACAGCCGTCGATTCGGGCAGCATCGGAAAGCTCCTGCGGGATCGACATGAAGAACTGCCGCAACAAAAAGATGCTGAACGCGCTCCCGAAGAATGGTGGAATGATCAGGGGCAGAAACGTCCCTGTCCAGTGCAGCGCGCGAAAGATAAGAAAGACGGGCATCATGGTGACCTGCGCGGGCAGCATGATGGTCATTAGAACAATGATGAAGAGTGTATCTCGCCCTCGCCATCTGAGTCGGGAGAATCCGTAGGCTGGGAGCGCCGCCGAGAAGACTGCCCCGATGGTCGTCATAAAACAGATGAAAAGTGTATTTCCCAGATACCGCATGAACGGGAACGAACCGAGCGCCTCAGGATAATGGCTCCACATCGGCGGTTTGGGGATCCACTGGATCGTCTCGCTAAAGACCTGCGAATCCGGCTTAAGCGAAGTGCTGATCATCCACAAAAATGGCGCGGTAAAGAGCAACGAAAAGAAGATCAGGGCCACGTAGGTCGCCGTGGAGGTCAATCCGGCGGACCATTTTCGGCCATTTATCAGCTTTCTGGAGTTCTCAGTAGTTACGCTCATTACCTCCTAACTTCACCTTTGGCCCGTGAATGTCCTTGCACTTTGCAGCTCTCCTGTAACCGATTCCGGTGGACATGATGTTAAAGTCAGAGAATGTAAGGCCCCACTCATTGATTCTCGATTGGTTTGTTGCCATAAAGCAATATTCTCCGAACGAAGAAACGATTCGTTTCACACTTGCGTCAGTGACCGTAGGAATGGTTGTAATGAGCGCCCGGCTGTGCTCGACGAGGAAGTTTAGACGCGTGGTTTCTAAAGAGACCAGCCTACGCCACAGCAAGCGCGGCCAAAAACCTCTCTCCTCTCACCTATCATGGTCCCGCGCCGGTCTCAACCACTCTTGCAAAGAACCTCTCGTCATATCATTTCAAGGATCAGAAGATCGGCGAGCAGGGGCATAAACAGTTTGCCAACTTCAACGAAGCTGAAGAGAAGGGCAACAAATCCATCATGCGGGACGTGCTCAAACCATGAGCAAGACCTACAAAGAAGCCGGCGAAACCGAGATGGCGGTGCTTATTTCCAAGCCGGCGATGGAGCTGAATATGAGAGGTCACCGACGAAAGACGTAGGTGGCAACCTGCAGGATATCGCGGATATCTACCAGGCCGCCAGCAATCTGGATAAATCAGGTGATTACGACAAGCAAGCAGCCACTGTATACGAGAAGATAGATGCACGGGAAGAGCTTGTAAGGGTTCTGAAGCGCCTCGCCGGGAACTACAAGCAACAGGGCAGGCTCGACAAGATGAAAAAGGTCTTAATGCGTGCAGACCGGATCATGGCCAAACTTCATCCTAGAATCGGAGGTCATGCTGCCAAACTTGCAAAAAAAGTTTTCCACAACGAGGGACTTGATGGTTCAGAAGAGATAGCTGCATCCACTAATAGGAGTGACATTGAAAATCCTGACAAGTCGGACGCAACTTCCATCAAAGCATCAATTGACGAGGGTAACAAAACTCGACCCGGAGAAGATGAAACTTAGATCGTGAATTCCATGCCATCGTAGCCAACGGCAATTCCAGAAGGCTCTACAAGTGGCTCGATCTGCGCATGAAGTAATCCGCTTCGATGGGAATGGTGCGTCGTCACAACAGGCGCCCCCGCGATAATTGTTTCCTGCGACACCAGCCGGTCTTTAAATCGAATCACGTCGTCAAGGCTTAAGTGCCCCGGGTAGGTCTCATGCGCCGCTCGACTCGCTTCAACAACCACTCCGGCCAGCCGAACTCCTTCCAGAAACTTCCACGTCTCTTCGCCATACCAACCGGTATCCGTGGCGTAAAGCAGCGACGATCCATCGCGCTCGATAATCAGGTTGAAACAGATCTTGGTTGGATCGTGGTTCGCGATGATTGGCGTGACGTTCCAATCCCCAACCGCGCGGGTCTGCCAGGCTTCTAGCTCAATTAATTCAAGATTGACTCGCTCTAAATTAACTCCAGCGCGAATCTTATCGATCACGGTCGCTGATCCGGCAATCAGGAGGGGTTCTTTGCGAGGTTCCGGCACAAACATCCAGGAGAGGTATTGCAGTTCGGCTTCTGCCAGATGGTCGTCGTGCGAGTGCGTAAAGACGATCGCGGAGACGTCGGCCATCCGTAGTCCAAGTCGCACAGAA
>JBDUAM010000484.1:0-12369 GCA_040004655.1 Chthonomonadales bacterium
AAACTGCCCTAAAATGGCGAGCCCAAAAGTGGGATGCGTTTCGCGAGAAACATCATCCCCTTCGAGCCAGATAGTCCGCTTATTTTCCGGTGACTTTGATGGTTTCGACTTCGCTGTTTCCGGCCGAATTGAACGCTTTGACCTCGACCTTGTGCTCCCCGGCCGTTAGTTTCTGAGTAGTAAACTTGAAGCCGACCAAGGACCGATCAAAAGGGCCATTTGCTGGCGCCGCGGACAACCAGTCGCCGCTATCCACTCGAACCTGCACCGAAGTCACGTTCACCATGGTTTGCATGGCATAGCCCGTGATCACTGTAGTTCCGACTGGGCCGTTTTCGACCCCTTCTTTTCCGATCACCAGCACTGGCTTGCTGTTGCAGATTGTTATTGGCGAGCTGATTGCCTCATCAGAGAGGAACCCCTCAGCATTACTGGGCCTATCGCTCGCGATGACTTTGAATCGGTAGATTCCATCCGACACCTGAGACGTCTCAAATGCTCGTGAGCTTTCGCGGGTTGATGCAGGCGCCGCAATTAATTGGGTTACTGGGGCAGCGGCCAATTCCTTTGCGCGCTGCAGAACTGCCTCTCGGAGTGCTGGCGGGATGTCCGGATGCTTATCCAGTTCAGCCTGCACTTCCTTCAACCGATCAACACCCTGTGCAATTGTCAAAGGCGGCGTACCGGGTAATGCTGTCTTGGTGGTCGTTTTGATCTCACTTGCAGCAGGAACGGGAGTCCAACTCGACTCCCCATCCTTCTGGTATAACAAATCGAACGAGAGAACATCTTTGTCAGGATCAGAGGCTTCCCATTTCAATGTCTGTTTACCAGACCACGTGTCAGCACTATTGAACGCAGCCATCGTTATTTTCGGAGCGCTATTGTCTGGCAAGTAGGAAACTACCACATCGTGAATGGATGCGGCTCTTGACACGCTCGCTACATCGAAACGATATTGGAAAAACCTGTTTGAGGGGCTTGCAATATGTCTTTCTGAACGAGTGCCCGACGTAGGCGCCCATGATGACCACGTTAAATCAGGTTCAGCAGAGTTTCCCGTTCGTGTAAATATCTGAACATCGCCCGTGCCATCCCATTTGAGCTGCCGCCAATTCGCATTTCTCTTTGCGTCTCTGGTTTGAGAAACATACTGGCTGAGTCCGGATGAGGTTCGATCAACAAAATATATCTGGCCACCAACACTTGCGCCTGCAAGCAATTTTCCATCTGACATCTCACATGCAGAAAGAAACTCTACTTCGCGTCGTGTGTCCGTTTGACTCTCCAGGTTTTGCGATTTCAATTCAAAAATGTTCTGTGCACCAAATCCAATGGGTCCCTGTCCGGCATTTACAAGGCACTGCACGGGTCCACGGGGTGCATCAATAACCGCTTTGACTGTGTGTCCTTCAATCCGGTATACGGCACCCCGTGGCGCGGTCGAAACATAAACCGAGTCCGCTGTTGCTACTATGCCGCTAATAATAGGTTCAGTTGCGTCGTACACGGTGCTCACCTCGCTATTGCGGTTCATATGGAATAAGATGCCATGATTACCTGTACCGATAAATATTCCGCCGGAAGGATCCGCTGCAAGAGCAGTAATGTGATCGCTCTCAATATCAGGAATCTGTTTTACGATCCCAGATGAAGAAATCCTATAAACGTGCCCAATGCCACCACCGGTGCCAATAAAGACATCGCCATTCGTGTCCACGCATGACGAGAGAACATATTTTTCGTGGGCCGTATGAACAACAGAATATTTACCATTGTGATCAATTTTGTATGTTCTGCCATATGGTCCTGTGCCCGCATACAAAGAACCGTCTTTTGCAAGGGCAAGGGTATGTACGGACGTCTCTGGGAGCGTGGCGAGCAGAGTCGACGTTCTGTCTGGTTTGATAGTGTATACCTTCGCGTGCGGACCGGTGCCCGCATAAGCCGAACCATTTGGACCCTTGCAAATCGTCCATACAATTTCATCGTCAACTTTGCCTACACTTGATATTGAAGGTCCAACAGATATTTCACCCCTGGCATTTACAACAGTGCCAATCAATTCGCCCTTGCTAAAGTCGTTTTTGCCACTCTGTTTCCACAACAACGGTTGACGCGCAATTGGTTTATCTTTTGATGGATCCGCAGTCGGAACTGTGACCGAATTGCCGATTGTTGTAGGCCCAAGTGGCGTTACGGCGCCCTTCTGTACCGGTTTGACCGCCTTCTGCTGAAGATCATTCCAATTGAAGTTACCAATCTCGTCATCTCCATCCGTATAGATGGGCAGGTTCTGCCCGGCGGTCAACGCACGAATATCCGACTTCAACAGGTTGTTGAGGCTGATCGACACCTCTGATTCAAATCCTGCTTGTGGAATTGATGCGCCAGAACTGGGTGATGTGTCGCTTGAAAATCGAGAGCCACCAATACCACCAGACTGCTCCTGCACGTCGCGGCGAACGACATTGATCGTGACCACCTGCTGGCCCGATATCACCCACGGCATCGGCAGTACTGTTTTGATTTCATCCCGCTCGGCGCGCAGCCCACTTAGTCTTGGAGATCGGAGCGGCTGATCAAGATGTGCGGGCAATCCGGACATTCGCTCACCATCCAGCACAATTGAGTTTGTGGGCAGTATGAGTCTGGCCACCATGTCTGTATTCTTTTCATGGGCCTCATATCGCTTAATCATCTGCGCTTGGCTTACAGGAGCGGATAGTTCGGCAGCCCCACTGTTTGCAGATCGGAATGTGAGTCCACCGAAGGAGACTGCCCCGCCGGAGTTACCACCCTTAACCTGCACCGCATATCGACCAGAAGGTGTAGATCGGGGAATCGCGATCACTATCTGCTTGGTCACCATCGATTGTTTGTATGGTTGAATTGCTACGGCAATGACGGCATCGGTTCCTGGTTCAAATTTGTTGTCACCAAGTTCAATGTGATCTATTACAGCTGTATTCCGGCCGGTATACATCTCCACGTGAATATCGGCGGATTTGATGGTCAGCGGATAAAACGGGTTGCCTGTGATGATTGCAAGCAGGTCGTCTAGGTCTGATGTTGCTGCATTGTCAATTGACCGCGCATCAAAACAGGTGTTCGTGCGAGTGACTTTGCCGATTTCGGGAATATCTACCGTCGTCGTTACTTTGGCCATACATGGTCCTGGTGTGCTTCTAACTTCGGACACTGCTGCCCCGGCAATGGCGCTCACAAGCCCCGAGAAAAGGTTTGGATGCCGAACTGACTGACAATGAAAAACGCGACTTCGCTTTGTTGTAATATCCACGACGTTAACGGTAACGGGAATGGTATTTGGTTTCTGACCAAGCGTGCCAGTAACGCCAAACATTCGGTCCTGTACGGATGATCCCACCACGGGTCCTGCGCTGCAGATTTTGTAGCTCGCAGTAAGCAACGGGTAGACATCATGAACATATGCAGAGCAGAACGCTGCATCTACTGCACCCATTCCCATGAACGGATGTCCGAACCCGATGAGTTTGTTTCCCTGGCGATAAGTGACAGTACCAAACGCTCCCATGGAGAGGTCTCCCGTAACAAGCATCATTCCAAACGCCGCTCCCGGTAAAAGCGCCGTACCCTTGAATTGGGGGTCCTGAGCGCCCGAGACGCCTGTCGCGAGTTCAACGTTATAAGGGGCAAGCATCTTTGTGAGTTTTGAGCGTACACTTGCAGATGAAGAGGAAAAAGTTGCTATGGTTGTGCACGGCTGAAGGTAAACAGTATCAGATCGATGTACGAATAGCTTCGTACCCGGCGTGTTGAATTGAACGTGGCTAATTCGATGCCCGTTTCGGATTATCGGACTGTGAAGTTCGGCAGTGTTAAGAGACGTTGCGAGGATTGCTCCCGAATCTGAAGTGGTTACAGGAAGATTCGGGTCCCATGCTTCAAGCATGTCTTGTATCGGAGTGACGCCTCCGAGGGGTTCCTTACTCGCGGGCTCTCCCTGAGAAAAGGCACCGATGATTTTTCCGTTGATGTAGATCGGACTGCCGCTCATGCCGTGAATAACATTGGCACCGCGAAGGGTCATGGGGCCGCCAGACATTTTGACAAGAATCATGTCGTGACCTGGCGCAATCAAGCTGCCTTTTCGCACGACATCCACAATGCGGACATAGAACTTCTCAATCAGCGTTCCACGGAAAACTGTTAGGCCGTAACCAACCATTCCCGCCTTCACCTGACTGATGGGCATAATGTCCGGAAAGGTAAGTGGAGGCGTGTCGGCGTGGGCGACAACGAGTGAGGCCATGGCAAACAGGCAAGTGGCAGAGAACGCAGCAACGGATCTAATCAAGGTTGTTCCTCCAGTGACGGGCCGACATTTGCCCACAATCAACACTTTGCAAAATCTCATACGTGAGATACGCGATTAAAGCGACTGCTGTCGCAGGACGGTTATTTCGAACCGTAAATGGTCACCGGATCTTTTTCGCGCTCCATTATCTGGACGAATTCCTCGCCAGACTCGTTCACTTTGCGGAAGAAGCAAGTTCGAAAACCTTCGTGGCAGGCGGGACCGACGGGATCAACTGTCACAAGCAGGCAATCGGCATCACAATCAATTCGGACCTCCTTCACAAAGAGGAAGTGTCCAGAACTCTCGCCTTTGATCCAGAACTTCTGCCGTGATCGGCTCCAGAATGTTGCTTTACCTGTTTCGAGAGTCTTTTCTACTGACGCTTGATTCATATACGCAACCATTAAAACTTCTTTGGTCTCATGATTCTGGACTACTGCAGGAATTAATCCGGCATCGTCATATTTCAGTTTACTAGTGATTCTCATGGCCTGACCAGATCCCCTTCGGTTAGCCGAACACAGACACCGTTGTCGCGCAAGCACTCTTTGATTTGGTGAATTGTAAAATGTCCATCGTGCACCATGGATGCGATCAGAGCGGCGTCCGCCCCGCCCTCCGTTACTGCGCCAACGCAATGAATAGGAAGTCCGGCTCCCCCAGAGGCAATGACGGGAATCGAAACTCGCGAACTTATGGCGTGTGTCAACGGAAGGTCGAACCCGATTTGCATTCCGTCTCGGTCCATACTCGTCAGCAGGATTTCTCCTGCGCCAAGATCTTCGACCTTCATCGCCCAATCTATTGCATTCAATCCGGTAGGCGTTCGACCGCCGTTTACGAAAACTTCCCAATGGGATTTGCCGTTACTGTCAGTCACCAATTTTGGGTCAATTGCGACTACCACACATTGGCTTCCAAACTGCTCCGCAGCCTCAGATATCAATTCCGGGTGCCTGACTGCCGCGGAGTTGATACTAACTTTGTCCGCTCCGGCTGTAAGTATCTGTCGATAATCGGCTGTTGAGCGAATCCCACCTCCAACTGTAAAAGGAATAAACACTTGATCAGCAACCCGTGAGGCAATGTCATAAATAAGGTTGCGCTTCTCATGGCTTGCAGTAATATCGAGGAACACTAATTCATCGGCGCCCATTCGGTCATACTTTCGGGCCAATTCAACTGGATCGCCTGAGTCTCGCAAATCCAAAAAATTCACGCCTTTTACTACACGACCGTCTTTGACGTCGAGGCAAGTGATTATTCTTTTCGCCAACAATTCTTTGAAGTACTCCCAGGTGCCGTTTCTGTGCTAATTTCCCGTATGTATTACATCTGGTTGACGCACAGTTGACCGCGTCAATCATCTATACTAATTATACCTCGCCACCCAGAAGCCGACTTGCGTTGACAAAGGAGAGGTCAGACGTGTAGAATTTCCCGTAATTTCAATGATGCGTGACACAGGCGCAAGGGACTCATAGGAGAGCAGTATGAAAGCAGTACTCGGAATTTTCGGCATCGCCATAGGCTTCATTATATTATCGATGCTCATCAGCCAGACTGTACATCCAGGCAAGCAGCTCACAGCTAACCCGCAAGAGGTAGAACAGCTAAAGTGGGAGGCAGAGCAGGAAAAAGATAAGAAAAAAGCTGCGGAAGATGAAGCCAAGCAAAACAGCGTCAAAGGCAAACCTGCCGATGCTGCAGAAGGAAAAACAGCTGAAGGCAAGCCGCAAACCAGTTCTAACCCAACGTTTGTGCCGCCAAAAGATGGCGTGGTAACCGCCCTTCTAGAAATCAAAGGCAAGGGTGTTATAACTATCGATCTGTATTCTAAAGCCGCCCCAAAAACTGTCGAACATATGGTCAAGCTTATCAAAGAGGGATTTTATAACAATGTCCTCTTCCATCGCGTAATCCCAGGTTTTGTCGCGCAGGTTGGCGATCCGAAATCCAAAGGAATGAATCCAAACGACCTTAAGGGCAAATCCGACGCTGAAATTGGTCGATTGGGACTGGGTGCAAGTGGTTCGGGTTCCCCTGTAGAATTTGAGCCCAATGAGTTAAACAATTATGTTGGCACGCTCGCCATGGCCCTTAACAAGCCCCAAACTGCTACGGGAGATAGCCAGTTCTTTATCAATCTGGTTTACAACAAATCGCTTGATAGGGATTACTGTGTCTTTGGGCATGTCTCCACAGGGATGGATGTTGTAAACAAGCTAGAGAACGGCGATCAAATCGTTTCGTTTAAGATAAAGTAAGCGCCCGAAATCAAACTGCATCGGAGAAAAGAAAATGAGTTTAAAATTCGCATCTGTGTTGGCAATGATGGTAGTTGCCGTGCCGTTTACTGCACTCGCACGTCCCATTGTCGAAGACAAAAACCCAATTGTCACCCTGAAAATCAAAGATAAAGGCGACATCACCCTCGAGTTATACGTAAAAGAAGCGCCTAAGACCGTGGAACATTTCACCGACCTTGTTTCAAAGAAATTCTATGATGGCATTATCTTTCATCGTGTCATTCCAGGTTTCGTGGCACAGGGTGGCGACCCTGCATCAAAGAAGCTCAAGGACGCAGATATCAAGGGCAAAACAGACCGAGATTTCGCTGGGATGGGACTGGGTACTGGCGGATCAGGTAAGAATATCCCATTCGAAGCCAACAAGCTAACCAATGAAACAATGACCGTTGCTATGGCATTAAGCGGTCCTCGATCTGCAACGGGAGACAGCCAATTCTTCA
The DNA here is from genome assembly GCA_040004655.1 of Chthonomonadales bacterium. Classification (GTDB taxonomy): domain Bacteria; phylum Armatimonadota; class Chthonomonadetes; order Chthonomonadales; family CAJBBX01; genus JBDUAM01. The sequence goes on from JBDUAM010000484.1 coordinate 7,095, forward strand.
TCAATCTGGTGCCCAACCACCGGCTAGACGGCGATTACTGCGTGTTTGGCAAAGTGATCAAAGGGGCAGACGTGGTTGCAAAGCTTGTTTCGGGAGATCGAATCACCAGTGCAAGGATAGAACCTGAGAAAAAGAAGAAGAAATAGTCGCAAAGGATTATGATGTTAAGCAAATCGGGGCGCCAGTGATTATTTCACAGGCGCCCCGATTTGTATGAATTGGTGGTTTGCTACTTCACTGCAAAAGGATCAGTAGTTGTCGGAGTCGTTGGTGTTTCACGCTGTGTAAAAATCTCCTGGGCTTTTGGAGGAGGGGTAAATGCAAAGGTGTTATCGTCCAGTACAGGGTTTAAAATCAGTTTGTGAAGGCTCTGTGTCCAAATCTGATGTACAACTTTCGTAAACATAGACTTGGGATCTTTGACTTGAACACCTATGTCTGCAATTGACTTTACCAATGAGTAATTCTGAGCGTCAATCCACAACTTTGCCGAGCCGGTAATTGGTACAATTCCTGGTTGAAATCTGGACCGCCGTGCAAGTTCAATGAGAAAAGATGGCAAGAATTTGGCGTCAACGACATAGCAATCACGCTTCTTAACAACTTCCTTACCGTTAAGTTTCAAATTCGTAAGGAAGTTAATTCCAACCTTATTTGTCAGAAACGACGAGGTTCCCAGAATCATAGGTGAAGCTTCATCTAGCCGTCTTGCAAGCTCCGTAATATTCCCCCTGCACTCTTGGCGAATATAGGTGTTACTAATTCGTTGATATGTCGTGAAGTTTGAGCCGTCTACATAATAATCATGACTTCCTGATTCCTGGTCCATTAAGATACGTCTGACCTTTTCCGGCTGCGGGTTAATTCTGTAGATTGTCACCAGTTGCTGATGGTGGCCTTGCATACCACGTAGGTCATATGTAACATCTATAGAGTAGTTTGTGAGGGCTGAATTCACCGAATATAGCGCTTTTGTAACTCTGTTCAATATCTCTTTGGGATCGGTAAGGTTGTCGGTGGATGAAAATGATGGCCCCGTGCCCTCTTTTATTTTCCCGACATCAACCATGGGTGAATCTGGAAGAATAATATCAGGGCCGCCTCGGTTACAGCCCGAAATCACTGATATACTGGTTAATAAGATTGCCGCCTGGAACCAACCTCGAATTGTTGCCAACTACTTCCTCCACCTAGTGTATCGTCCCCATTGATACGGAGGGACTGACCATCTCATTTGCAGAAGTATAGCCGACAAGCAGAAATCCGGTCAAACAGATCACTCAATTTGTTAATGAATTTGCTGACAGCCGGATTTCCGTTCCGGTTCAACCGTATATGCGGTATAATACATTGCTTCGAGCGCGTAGCTCAGTTGGTAGAGCAACGCCCTTTTAAGGCGTGGGTCCTGGGTTCGAGTCCCAGCGCGCTCATAAGTATCCCGCCACCTTCTCATGATATAAAACTATTTGTTACCTCGTGGATTGCAACTCCGTCTAAATCAATAGGTCGCTTTTACTTACTTGATCTCCGGGAGGATATCCATGAATCGCAAATCACTTAGAATTTCGCTTCAAATCGCATTGCTGGCAATGGTGTCGCTAACGACGCTTATGGGAGCTTTCGCTCAGGGTTTCCCCGGTGGGATGCCGGGCGCAAATATGCGCGTAACGATTGTCTCCCTTCTGCAACGATTTGAAGTTCAACGCCATATCTCACTCGATTTGAAGCAGAGGATTAAGATTGACGAACTTCTGCAAGGTTCTCAGGGCGAACTTCAGCAAAAAATGAGAACTGCTATGCAAAATGGCGGTGGCGTCAATCGAAATGCAACACCACAAGAACGGCAAGCTCAGATGCAAACCATGCAGGAAACGATGACATCCACAATGACGGCGTACAACGAAGGTCAGGATGAAAAGATCAAAAAACTCTTGCGACCAAATCAGTGGGCTCGGCTTCAAGAACTCCTATTACAGCGCAAGGGTCCGCAAGGGCTTACAGAGACCAAGATTCAGGACGAAATGAAGCTTTCCAATCCGACACGTGCTGAAATTACGAAGGTGAATGCAGAGTCCCGCGGCAAGCAGGCGGAGATTATGCAGCAGGGAATGCAGAGTTTGCAGGCAGCTGGTGGCGGTCGCGCTCAACGGGGCAATATGCAAGCTCTGATGGCTCCAACTCTAAAGAAGGTCGCCGAAGAGCAGAAGGCGCTTGATGCCAAAATCCTTGAGTCATTGACAGATGATGAAAGGGTGGCTTGGACCAAAGCTCAGGGTGAACCCTTCAAATTCCGTCCTGATCCTGTTAACTAAAATCCAACTAAGAAAGATTAACCCGGCGGCCACGACATGAATCGCCCACCCAGAATATGGATGTGGAAGTGATAGACTGTCTGGCCGCCGTTGCCTTTGCAATTGATTACCGTACGAAAGCCATCATCCGCGAGGTTTAGAGACTTCGCGACTTCTTGAACTCCTGAAAGGGCACGCCCAAGAATACCGGAGTCAGAAATGTCCATCCACGTTGAAAAGTGTTTCCTTGATATGAGTATCACGTGAACAGGAGCAACCGGTTTAATATCTCTGAATGCAACGAACTCATCGTTTTCAAATACCAATTCCACGGGCAACTCGTTCGCGCCAATGCGACAGAAAACACACTTTTCCATTGAGCTCATGACAGATTCTCCAGACATTCTTTTGTTAAATAGGTAGACTCATTCCATGAGCGACGAGAACCAGATTGACATAGATGAAGCCATTGACGAGGCGCTCGACGGCAAACCCCGGTCTTGCGAAATTGGACTGATGCTGGATGCCCTTCGAGTGCGCCAGAAATTGTTTGAAGACGAACTCCGACTTGCAACATCCGACAAAGCTACCCGCGACTGGAAGCGAAAAATCAAAGAGGTCGACGCTCAGGTCGCCGTCCTGGAACAGGAGATGGCGATCACCGAATTTGTAGAGAGAACGGTAATCGCCATGTCAAAACAATCTCCCTATTCACAGGTCCAGTAACGGCTATTTGGCCGATTTATGCTTCATTGCTGCTTCCACATCGGCGACCGTGCTAGGAATAGCAATGCTCAGCTTTTCGGCGCCTGTTGCTGTTACGAGGTAGTCGTCCTCAATTCGCACGCCAATGTTCTCGGACGAAATGTAGACCCCTGGCTCAATGGTGAAGACGACTCCAAGGTCGAGCGGTCCCCCTCCCGTGTCATGAACATCCATACCTAACGGGTGGCCCAGGCCATGCACGAAGAAGTGATCCATGGTATATTCGGTGCCGTTTCCGTCTTTCGCGCGCAGAGGGCTCTTCCGTAGAAATTCGGATGCAATACGCTGTAATTCACCTAAACTGGTTTTGCCGGGCACCACGGCTTTCTGGCATGCAGACTGGCAGTCCAGAACAAGCTGATAAATCTCTCGCTGACGCTTTGTAAACGTTCCGCTGGACGGAAACGTGCGGGTAATGTCTGCAGAATAGTAGTTGTACTCCGCACCGATGTCCACAACAACTACTTCGTTCGCCCCGAGAACCCGCTCCCCGGCGCTGTGATGCAGAATGCAGGAATTCGGCCCGCTGCCAACAATACACGGGAAACCTTCGTGAGGCGCACCACCCTTTCGGAACGCCGCCAGACAAACACCTTCCAGCGTAATTTCATTGATTCCTAGCTTCATCGCCTGAGCGACATTTTTTTCCGCTTCGCCAGTTGCCGCAATAGCAGCGCGTAGGTTTGCAACTTCACCAGCCGATTTCTTGTAACGCATCTGGCCAATTATGCGTTGACCATTTCCTGAAACCGTTAGAGCCGGATTGATGGCCTTGACTGCCGCTGCGAGCTCGGCCGCATACCCAAATTTAGTTCTGTCTGTGAGCGGACCTTCTATGATGACGTTGGACGCCGCCATCAGACTCGGTTTTAGCGCAGTCCAGAGGGATCTCAGGTCCTGCACGGATTGAATTCCGGTCATCTTCTCGGTTGCAGCGCCAGGACCGGGCGTTGGGTCAACCCATTGTCGCATGAACGCACCTTGATCGATCAAGAAAAGGATTTCTGACTTACCGGATGGGTCTCCTTCGGGCAGAATAGCAAGAACTGCATCCGGAGACTCAACCCCTGTGAGATACATGATATTGTTAGCCGTTCGAAAGCGAGTCCGCTCAATGTCACCTGGATCGGGTTCGCCCTTGATCAGGACTATTGCTCCCTTGGCTGCCGTCCGAAGAGTTGCTCTCCGAGCCGCAAATTCTGCTGGAGTCTGACCGAAGAGGAGTTCCGCGCTCTTCGCAGACATTTCGGGTTTTGAAGGAGTTAACAACAAGAATGGAACCGCTGCCAAAGCACCAGCTACCGCCCAAACTTTCAAATCGTTCAATGTCAATGTGATCTCCTTTTCATTCTTTTGGTCAAAGTCATTTGAGCGCCGGGTTAGTGTTTTACGGAAGTAACCAACAACTTTTCAACGTCTGAAGTCGACTTTGACGGAAACAATATTGCTGTCCTCGATAGTATCGTCAAAATGGCTCCAGGCACGACCTGAATGGGTTCAATATCTGATACGTAAGCTGGGGTCAACGGTACAAATGCAACCTGCTCTGGTCGATAAGTCTGAACTGCAGTCAAATTTCCCGAGGTCCCAAACGCTTGAACCTTAGCACCTAAGGACGCAATGGTCATATCGCCGTTTCGAATGACTGTTCCAGCAAATGCGTCCGAATTGATCTCCATGACCGGCTCCGACACTTGATTTCCAAATCCGCCTGAGCCACCTAATACTTGCAAACAGGATAGCCGAAAAACCCTCATTGGTCGCAATGGCGCGATGCTAACTTGTTGTTCAATTACTCCGGACGCCTTTTTCAGGGTGAGGGTTACCGTTCCGCGCCAACGGAGACCAATTCCACCTGATAGCGCCAGAGTCGCCGAATCTGCAGTTGAGTTTGAGCGCACCGCTTCCACACGAAACGTCTCCTCCCACGGTGATTGGCCTGGCTCGGCCGAAGTTATCGTGGCCACCGGCGAGATAATTCCCGCTTTGCGCCAACCCTCGGCATAACGGGCATAAATACTAAGGGAAGGAGTAGCCGCTGATGAGAAGTGAAGTTGAACGTGAATGCGATCGTTTTCCAGATACCCCGTAAGGTCATGTGCACTGGCAACAGGCCGAGCTGGAATTTGCTTGTTGAACGGAGGCGGCGCAAAGGGTCCCGTTTGCAGGGTCACAACCTTCAGATCAACTGGTCGACCGTTCTTCTCAAGGGCAATAGA
>JBDUAM010000147.1:0-3662 GCA_040004655.1 Chthonomonadales bacterium
TTTGACTCGCTTTAGCGTGCCTTTCTCGAATGCTCGCAAAATCTCTTTCTCTTCCAGTTCCGCCTGCTTGATCTTTTCAACGATCTGAACCTGAACGGCCTGCTCTTTGACTGCCTGTTCCGTCTTGTATCGCTGCAGGTCGTACGCGAGGTCGCTTTCAGCCTTTTTCTGATTGACTGTCGCGTTATACTCTGCGACCTTCAACTGGTAGTCACGATCTGACTCGGCGACAGCCGTATCGGCCAGATATTTTGCCGTTGCAGCTTCCTGATTGGCTTGAGCAGCCTTGATGGTTGCGTCTCGATTTGCTTCGGCTTCACCGATGAGGGCATCACGCTTGACCTGTGCAATTCGCGTCTTACCAATTGCTTCCAGGTATCCACGACTATCACTGATCTCACGAATCGTGAAGCTGACGATTTCCAGTCCCATGTTGGCAAGGTCGCTGGAGGAGACTTCCGATACTTTTTGTGCGAATGTTTCGTGAGCCGCGTAAATCTCTTCTACAGTCAAGGTACCGAGGATAGCTCGAAGGTGCCCAGCGACAGTTTGATAAGCAATTCCCTTGATCTCATCTCGGGTCTTGTTCAGGAACTGTTCCGCTGCTGTACGGATGGAGATGTCATCGCCCTTAACTTTGATCTGAGCAACTCCGTCCACCTTGATAGGTACACCCATCTTTGTGTAGAACTCAGGAGTGACGATGTCCAGGGAGATAAGCTCCAGCGACATCGTCTCAACTCGTTCAGTCAAAGGGTTAACGAGCGAGCCACCACCCTTGACTATGCGGAACCCAATACGGTGGGACGTGCCACTTGCGTCGACAACATTACCATTCTTACCGCCCGAGATAATGAGCACCTCGTTCGGGCCGACCTTGCGATATAGCGACTGATAAAGCTTGATGCCTGCAACAAGCAGTATCACAATGGCAAGCGCTACAACGCCGATAACTGTTAATACCTGCGTACTAATAAACGACATTTAAACAACCTCCTTGATTGTTCAATCAATTCTAACGACGGTAGCGGTATGGTTCGCAATAGTCTTGATTCGAACGGTAGATCCCGTCGGAATTAAATCTTCATCATCGCAGACCGCCCGTGCAGTCTGACGGGTGCCACCAACGACGTATGCTACTGTTCCGGACTTAAGCCCTTGTATGGGAACCGTAACGGTGGCTGGCAAACCAATTACGTCAGCCCAGGTGTTGTGACTGGTTCCCTCGGCATTCCCAAAGATTCTTGTCACAATGAGATATGAAACCAGCCAGAGTCCCCAACCTGCGGCGGCTGCAAACAACAGACTCGGTTTTTGATGTGTACCGAGCATGCGGGCAATTACCCCCACTCCGCCAAATCCCAACAGAAAACTCGCCACTGCCATTGGGTTCAAGAAGTTCAAAATGTTGAACCGGCTTTGAGCCTCTGTATTCGAATCTGCTGTGTGTTGATCCCCATGCGCTGCATCGGCATGCCCGTGAACGTGGCCGTGAGTAGCCTCTCCACTAGGAATATGGTGGGCATGCGTAACGTGGATGCTATGGGCTACGTGCCCCACATGGTGCATTGCATGTCCAAGGCTGCCGGAGAGAACGGTCACAAGCGTATACGCCGTTCCCAATGCTAGGCAGGACCAGAACACAATATCCAACGCTGTTAAAGTCAATTGTTAATCCTCATATTGACCCCTTTTGTTTCCCAGATAGGGAACATATTCAACTCACATTATCAATACGAATGAACTTTGAAACGGTATTCAGAACTTGGCGAACGAGCTTAAGCCCAAATTGCCGAATAGTACTTAGCATGTTCTTTGGCATTGCCCTACCTTCCTGCATTCAATTGCCAATCCACCAGATTCTCTTCAGGTAAAGTAACACCCAGTAATAACGGTCACGGAGTTGAACGGAATGTACGTGGGATTAGACATCGGCGGCACCAAATGTGCAGCCATACTTGCAGACGAAAAGGGAGAAATCGTTGGCAGGACAGAACTTGCCACAGATGGGGAAGTACCTGCTGAGGCGTTCGTTTTTGAGTTGATTGGTAAACAGAAGAAGCTGATCAAACAACACAAAGTTGATCCGAAGAGTATTGCCGGAATCGGAATTTCCTGTGGCGGACCGCTGGATCGTAAAGCAGGCGTCATCCTGAGACCACCAAACCTTCCAAAATGGGAAGCGGTTCCCATCAAAAAGATTGTCGAAGAGAATTTTCCTGGTATTCCGGTTTTCGTGGAAAATGACGCCAATGCAACCGCTCTTGCAGAATGGAAATTCGGCGCTGGGCGTGGCGTCAACACGATGGCGTTTGTAACGATGGGGACTGGTGTCGGCGCAGGATTGATTCTGGATGGCAAACTTTACCATGGTACAAACGATATGGCCGGCGAAGTAGGGCACCAGACCATTTTGATTGATGGTCCCAAGTGTGGCTGTGGGAAACGCGGCTGCCTCGAGGCTCTTGTATCTGGTCCAGCTATTGGCCGAATGGCGCAAGAACGTCTGGAATTCGGACGAGGAAAGCGAATGGTAGAACTCGCTGGCGGCAAGGCGACCAACGTCACCGCGAAACACGTTGTTGAGGCAGCCAGGGAAGGCGACGCACTCGCGATAACAATCATAAATGACGTTGGAACCTATCTAGGGATGGGCCTCGCCAATCTCATCATGATCATTAATCCTGAGAGAATTGTTCTTGGGACCATTGCTGTCCACGCCGGAGATTTACTACTCAACCCAACTGGGGTAGCGCTAAGGGAATTCGCGTGGCCACGTTCACTTGAAGTATGTGAAGTAGTTCCGGCAGAATTGGGAGACCGAGCCCAGGATCTGGCCGCAATCGTATTACCGATGATCGGAGACGAATAGCAGTCTATTTCTTGAGTGCTGCGACTATTCGTTCCATCGCAAGAGCTCTCGACCCCTTCACAAGGATGACATCGCCGGGTTGGATTAGGTTTGTCAGTTGGAGGAGCGCCGCTTCCGTCGATTCGAATTCTGATATTTTGGCGGACGGATTGGCTGACATTAATTCTTCAACTATAGGTTTGGTCGCCGGTCCTAACGCTATAAGCACTTGAAGCTTCGTGTTTCCAGCGCATTTGCCCACTACCCGGTGAGCTTCAATCGACCAATCGCCGAGCTCCCGGATCTCACCAAGAATAGCCACGCTTCTTCGATTTGTACTGGCAATCGCCTGAAGCGTGGCGAGTGCTGAGCAGACGGAATCTGGCGCAGCGTTGTAGGTGTCATCGATGATGGTGGTTTCCCATTTTCCGAGAACGATCTCCAGCCTCATAGCAGGTGCTTTGTAGGTAGCCAAACCTGCGATAGCTTCATTGAAAGCAATGCCTAACGCTGACGCAGTAGCACAGGCGCAAGCCATATTTAACGGCATGTGCGCGCCGGGAGAATTGGCTTCCAAGGGCACCTCGTTGATCTTGAATTTGGCAAAACCGAGTGAGTTCAGTAGTATGTCCGACATCCTGAAATCAGATTTGGCATGTTTGCCAAACGTGATGACGGATCCATGATTGGAAGAATAATCTGACAGGTAGTCAAAGTAATCATTATCTCGGTTCAATACTGAAATCCCCGAACCCTCAGGCAGAAACTCCAGCAGTTCCCGTTTGGCGCGAGCAATATTGAATTTTGAACC
>JBDUAM010000014.1:0-12333 GCA_040004655.1 Chthonomonadales bacterium
GAGATCGCGGCGGCGTTTGCGGCCTCCATGGCAGTTGGATTGCTTCTGGGTCGACCAATTGTTCTGTGGTTGACGAAGATCGGCGTGAAACAGACGGTTTCCGCGGACGCTCCAGCCAGCCATGCAGCCAAGCAGGGCACGCCGACAATGGGCGGAATTGTAATCATAGTTGCGCTGGCGATTCCGATCATTGGTGCCGCGATGATAAAGGGCAACCAATCTCGATCTCTGATATTGTTGGGGCTCACGATAGCATTTGCGGGAATTGGCTTCTGGGATGATTACCTAATTGTCAGACGCGGTAAGAACCTGGGGCTGAAGGCTCGACAGAAGCTCGCCCTACAGCTTGTATTTGGCGCGATCTTCATGGCATGGGTCCACTGGGATGCAATGCCGGGTCGCACGACGGTTTTGATGATCGGGTCGGGGCAGATCGACCTGGGTTGGCTCTACTATCCGCTAGCTCTATTGTTGATTGTTGGAATGTCCAATGCCGTGAACTTTACCGACGGATTAGACGGCCTGGCAAGCGGAGTATCTGGACTCATTGCACTGGCGCTCGCAATTTCCTGTTTCGCGATGGGGAGTTACGGATGGCTCCATACGTTTGGGGCAGCAATCGCGGGGGCATGTGCCGCTTTCTTATGGTTCAACTGGCGCCCTGCGGAAGTGTTCATGGGAGATACCGGATCGCTCGCGTTGGGTGCAGCGCTTTCTGGGATAGCGATATTAGGCAAAGTTGAAGTCCTGTTTCTTCTCTTTGCCGTGATCCCGATTGCTGAAATGGTGAGCGTTCTGCTTCAGGTATCTGTATTCCAGATGAGAAAGCGATCCAGAGGAATTGAATATGCACGTGCAAATCGATTGTTTAGGCGCACACCGCTCCACCACCATTTCGAAGAATTAGATATGCCCGAGACACGTATAGTTGGTCGATTTTGCCTCGCGACTGCAGGTTCCATCGCTCTCGCAATGGCAATCTGGAGATTTTGATTTACCGGGCACCGGGATCCCCCGCATGGAACCCAAATAAACAAGGAGAAACGAACGTGATCATGGCACCTGCAATCAGCGAGTTTACCGGCAAACGTATTTCTGTAGTTGGCATGGCGCGAACGGGCCTTGCTGCCGCACCTGTCTTGAAAAATCTTGGCGCGGAAGTCACCCTCTGCGATTCTCGTGGCGTCTCCGAACTCGGATCTGCTCTGCGCGAAGCTGAATTAATGGGTGTTGCCCTAAAGGTGGAAGCGGCCCCCGCTGATTGCCTTCGCAACACCGATCTGGTCATCCCTTCCCCGGGAATTTCCAGGCGATCTCCAGTTCTTGAACTGGCTGTTCAGATGGGAATTCCGATCATGTCTGAGATCGAAGCTGCCTACCGAGTTGCACAGGCGCCGATCCTTGCTGTCACGGGTACTAATGGCAAGACAACGGTCACAATGTTGTTGGGTGAGATCATTCGACGAGCTGGAAAGAAGACCTATGTAGGCGGAAACATCTCAGCTGACGATATCAAGCTGCCTTTAATCGAGGCGGCCAGCCTGGCGCGAGAGTCGGACGTAATTGTCGCGGAGATCAGTTCGTTCCAGTTGGAGTGGGTGGAGAAGTTTCGACCGAAGATCGGTATTCTGACCAACATCTCGAAGGATCACCTGAACCGATACGCCTCGTTTGATGAGTATGTGGAAGCAAAATCTGCCATGTTCCGAGCTCAATTGCCTACTGACGTTGCGGTTATAAACGCCGTGAACGCTCCTGCGCATGCCATTGGCTTGAAAGTGCCAGGTCGAAAGTACTGGTTTGATCGTGGTAACTGTGAGACCTGCGACTCAGCGTGTGTAAAGAACGGAATCATCAATGTACGTTGGGATTGCAAGGACTATCCGCTAGGACCCGCTTCGGACCTAAAGATGCTGGGTACGCATAATTTAGAGAACGTTCTCGCAGCAGCGGGAGCGGCCATTGCCTTTGGTATCGACCCGGATGTTGTTCAAGAAGTAATTTTCGAGTTCAGCGGTGTGGTTCATCGAATGGAATACGTCGCCGATGTCAATGGCGTCAAATATTACAATAACTCCATGTGCACGAACGTCGACGCTGCTGTTCGCTCATTAGAAGCATTGCCGGACGATTCTGTGATCATCGCCGGCGGTGTGGACAAAGGATCGGAATTTGCCCCCCTTGGTGCGATGATCTCCCGAAAATGCCGACATCTTGTGGTCATGGGAAAAGATGGTCATTTGATCGAAGCGGCAGCACGCGAAGCTGGATTTACGTCTATCAGCCAGGCAGATTCTATGGAGAATGCCTTCGAGCTTGCACGCAAGGCAGCTAAGTCCGGCGATATCGTAATGCTCTCCCCGGCGTGTGCCAGCTTTGATATGTACAATGATTTTGAAGAACGTGGTGAACACTTCCGCCGAATCGTTCGAGACATGGCTTCCGGAGGTGCAAAGTGACCGGGACCGTAGATTCAACTCCTCGACGTTCCACACCGGACATGATCCTTCTCTGGACCATGCTCGCCCTCGTGGCTGCCGGCATAATCATGGTTTTTGATTCGAGCTTCGGCCAGAGCGCCATTAAGGGCGGAACCGGAATTGTCTTTCTGAAGAAACAGCTGATCGCCGGCGGAGTTGGCTTTATTGGGTTCTTCGCGATCTTGAAGATGGGTTACAGTCGACTTCGAAGCTGGGCATCTGCTCTGATTATCTTGAGCATTGTCATGCTGGTTGCTTGCTATATCAAACCCATTGGAGTTACGCTGAATGGCGCTCATCGGTGGATCGGTCCTGGAATTCAATTCCAGCCATCCGAGTTTGCCAAGACGGCGTTAGTTCTCTATCTTGCCGCGCTCTTCGCGAGCTATATTGAAAAACGCAGGTATGACGTCACCAATTTCTGGGATGGTCTCCTCCTGCCGTTGGGTGTCTGCAGCATCGTCGCGCTGCTCATTGAGCGCGAGCCCGATCTGGGAACATCCATTGTGGTTTTTCTCTCGTCTATGACCGTCTTCTTCATGGCTGGGGCTAAGAGACGACACATTGCTGTTATCGTCACCGTTGCCGGACTATGCGCGATGGTTTTGATGATGGGAAATTTTCGAGGTGGCCGAATCCACAACTGGATCTATCCACTTGACGATCCCCAGGGCAAGGGATTTCAGCCGACACATGCTCGACTTGCTGTGGGTACCGGGAGTTTAACCGGAGTTGGATTTGGCAAAGGTAGAGAAAAGTACTACCTGCCTGAACAGAACACTGACTTCATCTTCGCGACCATTGCTGAAGAGACTGGATGGGTGGGGAGCACGGTCATTATCGGGCTGCTGCTGGTGGTAGCATGGCGAGCCTCCGTAATTGCTCAACGTTCAAAGGATATCTTCGGATCATTACTTGCCGGTGGAATTGGCGCAATCATCTCGTGGCAGGCCCTAATTAACATTGCTGTCGTGACAGGCTGCATTCCGGCTACAGGCGTACCGCTGCCGTTCATTTCCTTTGGCGGAACTTCGCTGGCGATGTTGTTGGTCAGTTGCGGCATTCTCCTGAGCATCTCCAATAGCGCTGAGCCCCAAACTTCGAAGTATGACGCCCTCGACCCGGTTCGACCTCGATTGCGAATGGATTAGGTCGTGAAGATTCTGTTGAGCGGCGGTGGAACAGGTGGTCACATCTATCCTGCCATCGCGCTTGCTCAAGAGGCCAGGCGACTTTTCAGCGATGTTGAGATCCTCTATATGGGCGGTCGCGAGCGGATGGAGTCGCAAATTGTCCCCGAAGCCGGAATTCCATTTGTAGGTGTAACCGTAAAGAGCCTTAAGAAAGTCGTCTCTGTCGGCGCGATTGGAACGGCGTGGTCGTTGTTTAGAGGATTCCTGGAAGCCCGAGCCGAGTTAAAGAAGTGGCGACCAGATGTGGCGATCGGCACCGGTGGGTATGTAGCTGGCGCTTCGATGATGGCGGCGGTGAGTCTGCGGATTCCATCGATCATACTCGCACCCGACGCGGCACCGGGCCGAACAAATCGACTGGTTGGAAAGTTTGCAAAACAGATTTGCCTCTGGCTTGGTGACGTAGATGGTAGTTTTCCGCAGGGAAAGACAGTCCGAACCGGATTGCCTGTTCGGCCCGAAATTAGAAGTGGACTATCGCAATCTGAATGTCGCCTAAAACTCGGTTTGGAAGCTGATCGATTTACAGTGCTGGTAATTGGTGGTAGCCAGGGCGCGCAGCGATTGAACGAGATAGTCATCGAAGCGCTAACTGAGCTCGGTGACGATGTTCAGGTGCTGCATCAGACCGGCCCGAAGAATTTTGAGGATGTTCAATCGCAGGTTGGCAAAGTAGGTGAGTTAAAGGTTTCGCATGTTCCAATGGGCTACATGGATGCTGACCAGACTCCAATGGCTTACCGAGCCGCCGATATAATAGTTTGCCGAAGTGGAGTCTCCACATTGGCTGAAGCAACAGTGAACGAACTCCCCCTCTTAATGGTTCCGCTGCCGACTGCTTATGCTGACCATCAGACGTTGAACGCAAAGTCGATTGAGAATTCTGGCGCAGGCATTTATCTCAATCAAAAGACTTTGACCGGGCAGGGTTTGGCCGAGCATATCGTGTCGCTAAAATCTAATTTAGCACAATACGAATCGATGAAGGCCGCGAGCCTGTCTGTCGGACGCCCGGAAGCAGCAAGAGACATTCTTCAAATCGCAATGGGGTTAGCCACGAAGTGAGTCGAGATCATTTTATCGGAATTGGCGGTATCGGGATGAGTGGTCTGGCACAGATCATGCTTCATCGCGGGCACACGGTTTCGGGTTCTGACTCGCAGGTTACCGCCATGACGGATCGACTCGCCGTGATGGGCGCCACGATCTACTCTCAGCAGGTCGCGTCAAATATTGAAATGGCAAATCCGGAAACGGTGATCGTTACGGCTGCTATTCACGAAGACAATCCGGAGTTGATTGCTGCTCGGGTTAGTGGCGCGGAGATTATTTCTCGTGCGGATTTTCTGGGTCGAGTATTGGAAGATTTCCCGGGTCATCGGATCTGCATTACAGGTACGCACGGCAAGACAACCACGACTGCGATGATCACACAAGTTCTTGTGGAAGCCGGGCTCGACCCAACCTCACTTATCGGTGGGGAATACACGCCGATCTCAGGCAATCTTCGGCTTGGAAGTGGCGACAGCATCATATCTGAAGCCTGTGAAGCTTACTCGTCATTCCTCTCGCTATACCCAACGATTGCGGTTATCACGAACATTGAAGCCGACCATCTGGACCATTATGGTTCTATGGAAAACGTGGTGAATGCCTTCGCGCAGTTCGTGAACAATATTGCACCGGGCGGAACGTTGATTTTGAATGTAGGCGACCAGGGATGCGTCGACCTTTTGTCGAATATAAAGCGAGCGGACATTTCGGTGATTCGATACTCAGGACTTGATGATTCCTATGCAGATGTGGTTTGTACTTCTGCCGATGCATCTGGATTTGGAATGCACTTCGAAGTTCTGGCTCACGGCGAGTCTCGTTCATTCGACCTGATAGTTCCAGGCTTGCAGAATGTAGAAAACGCGCTGGCGGCTATCGCAGTGGGTGAGGCGATGAAACTGGACCCGGAAGCTGTTGCCGGTGGGCTAAAGAGGTTTCCTGGAGTGGGGCGGCGATTTGAGATGGTTGGAACAACCTCGAACAATGTGCTCGTTGTCGACGACTACGCGCACCACCCGACGGAGATAGATGTAACGATCAAGGCTGCCCGTGAAGCAGCGCCACATCGAAGGTTGGTCGTCATTTTTCAGCCGCACCTGTACAGCAGGACCAAAGACTTTCTATCTGAGTTTGCGTTGTCACTCAGTCGTGTGGATGTACTCATCCTCACGGATATCTATGCTGCACGAGAAGCCCCAATCGCTGGGGTATCGGTGGCGAATCTGGTGAGACTGGTTGCCTCACACAGTCCAAAGATGTCAGTCCTATTCGTGCCGAAAAAATCTGAGATTCCTGAGGCGCTATGCTGGGTTACTCATCCTGGTGATCTGGTGATTACCATGGGGGCGGGGGACGTTCGGGAAGTCGGCGAGAAGTACTTGAAATTGAAGAGGGTCGAGAGGAGCCTGGAAACATGCCAGTGAGATATTCGGACGGTCGAAATAGCCAAAAATCCTCGGGTTCGCACGAGCGATACCAGCCAACGCGGCGGACCACCAAAAAGGCAACGCCAGAGGCTTTCTTCACGAAAGAGCGAATGAAGGCTGCGCTCCACTGGAGCTGCGCCGCTGTCGTTATGGGCCTGACCGCTGGCATTCTCTTCTCACCGTCCATGTCGATCAAGAAGACCTCCATATATGGACTTGATTCCCTTCCTGTTGCTGAAGCGGAATCAATTCGCGCGGCAAGCAAGGTACCAAATCTAACGAATTTAGTCATAGGCAACGTGGGATCGACGCTTCGCAAGATGGAAGCCGTGCCTTCGGTAGATCATGTTGAAACTCTTCGCAAGTTTCCGGGCGAGATGGTATTCAAGGTCTATCCACGACTACCCGTTGCCACTATCACCACAACAGATGGCACTTTTTCTGTCGATAAGTCCGGAGTCATTATCAGGCAGGTGGCTGTCTCACCATCGCTTCCTGCAATTAATATTGCAGGAATGTCAGGGCTTAAGCCAGGCAATGCGCCGCAGAATCTTAGCTTCGGTTCAGCCCTTAGAACTATCACAAAACCTATTGCAGGAAATGTGGTTCAAGTAGCCAGTATAGATATTGACCAAACCGGCGAATTATGCTTAAATATGGTGGACCATAATGTAATTAGATTTGGAGCTGCGGACAACGCGGGGACTAAGTCTTCACTGGTTCGACGCATTTACGAACAGAGACCCGGAATAGGTTCGGAAGTATCCAGCATCGACGTCTCTGTGCCTGAGCATCCCACCTGTGTTCCCCGTTCGCGATCTGGCAGCAGAACTGTTGAAGTTGTGGCAGTCTCTGAAGTTCATAAGGGCGAGCACGCGGGTTCAAAAGCCCTTTAGTTTAGTCATGGCATAGGCTGACCCCAAAGCCGGTTTGGTATCCAGAGAATGAATAATAATTCGCAGGATTCGCGTCTCCAGCCATGGGTATGGCCGGTGACGTTACTCTCATTTGTATTGGGGCTGCTTATGGCGGGTTCCATTACAACGGTCAGCGGTCTACGTCGAACCGGCGCTACGGGTCGCGTGGGTACGGCAATTGCCTCTCAGACAGAAGAGCAGGCTCGTGCCACGAAAGAGCAGGGGATTCAAATCCAGAACCTGCAAAAAGATAAGACCAAGTTAGAAAATTCCCTCGCTGAAAACGGCGGACAAGCGAAAACGCTGAACGATGAATTGCAGAAGGTTAAAGTAACGGCGGGGCTGGCCGAAGTTAAGGGTCCTGGCATAATTCTCACTTTGCAGGACAGCAAAAAGGGCCCTGCGTCTAACCGGCAGTATGAAGCGGACAATTTCATTATTCATGACGTCACCCTGATGCGTGCATTGAACGAGTTGAACGCCAGCGGCGCGGAAGCTATCTCGATCAATGGTCAAAGATTTGTTGGTCGTACCGCCATTCGATGTGTGGGGCCGACTGCGCAGGTAAATGGAGTGCCACTCGCCAGTCCGTACTACGTTCGCGTGATAGGTGATCCGGACACGTTGGCCGGCGGACTCAGTATTCCAGAAGGCTTTATGGATTTCATGCGAAGTTACGATCCTGAAATGGCGAAGATTGAAAAAAAGAAAGACCTGATCGTGCCAGCCTATACAGGAACCACAGAACTTCGATATGCACGGCACACGGCAACAGTTGAAAAGAAACAGAAGCGCATTAAGGATGCTGGTAACGAATGACCGGTCTTCTTCCCGCTTTTGGGGCTGTTACAGGTTTTGTGATCGGTCTTCTTATTTTCGGATTTATCCGGGTTCCATCTGAAGTTTCGAGCTCTTATGCGCCATATCTGTCGCTTGCGACTCTGGCTGCACTCGATACCACGCTGGGTGGTATTCGGGCCGGAATTGACGGGCTGTTTCAAGATGACGTATTTGTGACTGGATTTGTACTCAACACCATGCTGGCTGCCGGACTCGCGTTTCTGGGCGATAAGATTGGTGTAGATCTGTTTCTTGCCGCAGTAGTTGCACTTGGTACCCGCGTCTTTCTGAATCTTTCGCTGATCAGACGCCACTATTTAATTCGCGCTTCAGAGCGCAAACGAAAACTTCGCGAACAACGCGACGCATAACGCCGGAGAGGCCGAACTTTTGCCAAGAACAGATGTGATTGCCGGTCTTGATATCGGCACAACGAAAATTTGCTGCGTTGTAGCGGAATTAAATGATGCGAATCAATTAATTATCAGCGGGGTCGGCGTCTCTCCATCCGGGGGATTGAAAGACGGCGCAGTTGTTGATATAGAATCGACGGTTCATGCTATTGAAAGCGCCGTTGAACAGGCGAGTCGACAGGCGGGCAAAGAAATCCATTCCGTTTATGTTGGGATTACAGGGAAACACATCTCATCCTTGAATTCAAAGGGTGTGACGGCTATCACGCACCCAAATCGAGAAATCACCCATAGCGACGTAGAACGTGTGAAAGAGCAGGCGCGCGTGATCGTGCTGCCGCCGGATCGACTCATTCTGCATGCCATTCCTCGAAGCTACTCCATCGATGGTCAGGCAGGGATTCGGCAGCCAGAAGGTATGTCTGGAATGCGCCTTGAGGTCGAGACCCATATCGTCACCGGTGCGCGAACGTTCGTAGACAACGTTGAAAAGTGCGTCACCCGAGCTGGACTGAATTTGGATGACATGGTGCTGGAACCATTGGCGACCGGAGAAGCAGTACTCTCCAATGCCGAGCGGAGTCAGGGTGTATGCCTGGTGGACATCGGAGGCGGCACAAGCGACCTGGCTATATTCCAGGGAGGTTCTATCTTCTATTCGTCAGTTATTCCGATTGGTGGAAACCACGTAACAAACGATCTTGCCCAACTACTGCGCATGACAGTCGAAGAGGCGGAGCGGATCAAGATTGCGAATGGGCATTGTGTTTTGAAAGACATTCGCGAAACAGAATCGGTGGCCATTACCCAGATTGGCAAGTCCGAAACTCGGCCGCTGAAGAGGCGTGCCGTGGTCGAGATCATTGAAGCGCGAATGCAGGAAATATTTGCTCATGTGCAGAAAGAGATCGAGAAGTCTGGATGCAAAGATATGCTTCCAGCCGGCCTGGTTATTAGTGGCGGTGGCAGTCAGCTAAAGGGCGCCCAAGACCTCGCGCAGAACCAGTTGGAGATGCCGGTAAGAATTGGATCCCCCAGTGGTCTAATGGGACTTGCGGACGCGGTTTATAGCCCTACCTTCTCAACCGCTGTTGGTCTAGTACAATACGGTGTTAACGATCTGCTGCAGTCGGGTGGCCCATCCGGCGGCATTGGAACTTTGTCAGGCGTATCCAAGTTTTTCAATGGTATTATGAACCGGTTCGGAACGCGTTAGCGGCCGGAACTGGAATCACTCAATTTATTCGCCAAATCAGGGGGAAGCATTCATGGCAGGGAGCCATTTCCGATACGATAGTCGCTACGATACGTATGGCGCAAACATCAAAGTTATAGGTGTAGGTGGCGGCGGAACTAACGCTGTAAACCGCATGATCGAGGCAGGTCTCTCCGGAGTGGACTTCCTTGCGATGAACACTGATCGACAGGTGTTGAACGTCGCGCTTGCGCCAACCAAGCTCGGGCTGGGTGAGAATCTCACTCGCGGCCTTGGAGCGGGTGGCAATCCTGACGTCGGCCGAAACGCCGCCGAGGAGAGCAAAAGCGAGATCAAAAAGGCGATGGACGGCGCCGACATGGTCTTCATCACCGCTGGCATGGGTGGTGGAACCGGTACGGGTGCAGCCCCCGTAATCGCTGAGATCGCCAAAGAGATCGGTGCGCTGACGGTCGCGGTGGTAACCAAACCATTTAACTTTGAAGGTCCGCGCCGAATGCGACTGGCCGAAGAGGGTGTTGACCAACTCAAGGCGAAGGTCGATACAGTGATCGTGGTCCCGAATGACAAGCTCCTGGCGGTTGGCGATAAGCGGATGACCCTTGTGGAAGCATTCAGAGTTGCCGACGATATTCTTCGACAGGGCGTTCAGGGCATCTCCGATATTATCACCATCCCCGGTCAGATCAATGTCGACTTTGCCGACGTTAAAGCTATCATGCAGAATGCCGGTTCGGCGCTCATGGGTATCGGTATATCAACTGGCGACCATCGAGCGGTCGAAGCGGCCCAGGCTGCTATTTCGAGCCCGCTTTTGGAGACATCCATTGAGGGCGCGTTGCGAGTTCTCATCAATGTAACCAGTGGACCAGACCTGACCCTACAGGAAGCGAACGAAGCTGCCCAGCTTATCAATACCATGTGCGACAGCAAGGACGCGAACATCATCTTCGGTTGGGTTTCTGATCCGACAATGGAAGGTCAAGTTCGAGTGACTGTGCTGGCAACCGGTTTCAATAACAAGCCGAGCAGCGGGGGACATGTGGTCTACTCTTCCCAGCCAATTCCACAACCGGTGAATCGAAATCTTGAGATTCCGCCGGCCCTAAGACCTGCTGTGCCTGCTCCAGTTCCAAGCTCTTCGGTACCTGTTGCTCCGCCCACAGAGACTGCGTCAGCGGTAGCGCAACTTGTTGACGAAGAAGACGATCTGAAGGCGATCAACGAGAACGACCTTGACGTGCCGGCATTCCTTCGACGACGATAATGCCCGTATCACGGTTTACATGGAATTTGTGAACCGCAATCGACCGTATACGTCTATGTGAATGGAGGAAACTTAAACATGCAATCTTATTTCAAATCGATTGTCACCACGCTAACCGCTGTCACGGTGGCCATTGCTCTTACGACTGGCACAGCTTCGGCCCGACCGAAGTATGCCAAAGCCGAGAACGTTGGCTGCGACTTCTGCCACTTTAAGCCAGGCGGAGAGCGTAACTTCCGAGGCCTCTACTACGGAGCGAACGATCATTCTTTCGCAAAGTTTGATGAGCTCGCGGAGGCCCGACTTGCCAATGCGGCGCCCAACACCAAAGGCGAAGCGGCCAAAGCCAACAACCCGGTCTACCCAAATGTGGTTCTGCCAAAAGCCCTCAATTTCATGATGAAGGACATTGATGGCAAGAACGTCAGCCTCGGCCGATATTACGGCGACGTCTCGCTTGTGGTGAACGTTGCCTCGTTCTGTGGCAACACTCCGCAATATACTGCGCTTCAGAAGTCCTTTGATAAGTACAAAGGCAAGGGCTTCAACGTCCTCGGTTTTCCGGCCAACGAATTTGGCAAGCAGGAACCAGGATCTGAAAAGGACATCAAGGAATTCTGTACCTCCAAGTACAATGTAACCTTCCCAATGTTCTCAAAGATTGTTGTCAAGGGCGAGGGAATCAATCCTTTCTACAAGTTCCTTACAGACAAGGAGAGCGATCCTAAGTTCGCCGGAGACATCGACTGGAATTTTGCCAAGTTCTTGATCAACCGAAAGGGCGAAGTGATTGCTCGCTTCCCGGCAAAAACAAAGCCGGATGCCCCTGAAGTTGTTGCCGCAATTGAAAAGGCGCTCGAAGCAGCAAAGCAGTAATCGAGTACAAGTAAGTAACGCCGGTCATCCAGAAATGGAAGACCGGCTTTTTTTATTCACCCCGACTTGTAGTTACTTTAGGGCGCCTGCATTTCCGCAGAGGTCTTTCTGGCGCCGATCTTGCAGCATTCAACACCATGCTGTCGATGGGTAAGATCCTAAGGCGGATTGTGAACACCAGTCTCATCAATATCAAGCAATTGAAGTTTGCCCCTGATCGCGACCGCATCCATCAACGCCTGCATCATAAAGAAACAGGTGATAGGTGTCGCGTTTAGCGACCGTCAACAATCCATCGGTGGCACCAATTCCCAGTTAGCCAGAGAAGGTGGGTTTGTAGCTCGCGCTATGAACCTGAGCCATTGAAAGTCCTTCGAAGTACTTCAGGTCGCCGCAAATACCGATTCCGAATGGAATGGAGACATCTTTTCCCATCTCCGGCTAAGGTCACCAGCTTCAAGAGCATGTCGTGGGGTCCGCGTAAAATTCCATTGTGAATGGAGTGGTTGCCAGCAAGTCGAGTGTCATCTACGGAATTGCCAAAGGTCAAGTCCGCGCGATGGCAGAATGCCAACCTGCGACGCAAAGCTGAACCGATCGCCAACTCTTTCCGGTACAGGCAGCAATCGGCTATCAAGCTCCGACAGATGC
>JBDUAM010000353.1:0-3641 GCA_040004655.1 Chthonomonadales bacterium
CATTGAAAAGCGCAATATATGAAGGCCGCGTAAGTCATTTTCGCAGGGCGCCGGTGATCAACAAGTTCAGTTACAAGCTCTACATGATGTATCTGGACCTATCTGAACTTGACTCCGTCTTCAAAAATCGTACTCTTTGGTCTTCATCCCGATTTAATCTCCGGTGGTTTCGTAGAGAAGATCATGTTGGCGATCCTAAGGTCTCATTAGAGTCATCAATCCGTGAACTTGTTCATGATCAGACAGGGCACCGGCCCAAAGGACCTGTCAGGCTGCTCACACAATTACGCCATTTTGGCCAAGTCATGAATCCGGTCTGTTTTTACTACTGTTGGGATGAAGGTGATAAGTACGTCGAAACGGTGGTCGCCGAAGTTCGTAACACACCGTGGCGAGAGCTTCATTGCTATGTAGTTAACAATATCGACAATTCCTGTATCCCGAGTAAAGAATACATCTTCCCAAAAAATTTCCATGTCTCGCCATTTATGAGCATGAACCAGCAGTATAGATGGAAATTTTCAGACCCCCGCGAATGTCTTAAGGTCAATATGGAGAACTGGGAAGATGGGGAGAAGATTTTTGAGGCCTATCTTGATCTCGCTCGGCAACCCATAACTGCGGTTAACCTTGCCAGATCGATTGTTCTATATCCGTTTTGTACGACAAAAGTTATCACCGGAATCTACTGGCAAGCTTTGAAACTGAAAGTCAAAGGCTGCCCATATCATTCTAAACCAAATGTCGTTGTCACCGGGGAGGTCCCACAAGTTGAACCATAAGATTGCGTCACCAGAATTTGATATCAGTGCTGGTGGACTGGGAGTAATCGATAGGGTTGCACGCATCGTCGTTTTTTCGCACCTTAGTCGGATTGGTAATGGCACTCTGATTGTCGAAGATTCACTTGGTAGGCGAGTATTTGGTAATACTGGCGACAGTGCCCATACGACCTCAACAATTACGGTCACGGATGAACGGTTCTACAGGCTTGCGGCCCTAAAAGGAGGCCTTGGTGTTGCAGAGTCCTACATGAATGACTGGTGGCATTCGAGCGATCTGCCAGCTACTTTCCGTCTTTTCGTTCGGCGCATTGGGAATGAATCACCCGTGGAACGAACGGCGAATTGGTTTTTCAGCTTGCCAGCTATTTTGGGCCATAAGATACGTAAGAATACGCGCATTGGAAGCCGAAAGAACATTCGAGCTCACTATGACCTAGGCAACGAACTATTTCAGCTCTTTCTAGACGATACTATGACCTATTCATGTGGGGTGTTCGACGACGAGGATTCGACTCTGATGGACGCATCCAGAGCTAAATACGATAGAATTTGTAAGAAATTGGGCCTAGGTCCCGACGTACACGTGCTTGAAGTCGGCTCGGGTTGGGGCGGATTCGCTATTTATGCCGCTCAGAATTATGGATGTAGAGTAACAACTACCACCATTTCTAAGGAACAGTTCGAACTTGCAGGTCAGCGAATTGATGCATCTGGTTTGAGTGATAGGATCACAATCTTACTTAAGGACTATCGAGACTTGACCGGGCAGTATGATCGTGTGGTCTCCATCGAGATGATCGAGGCTGTAGGGAACGACCACTTGCCGACATATTTTCAGAAGTGCGCTTCACTCCTCAAACCGGATGGTGCCATGGCCTTGCAGTCAATTACTATGCCTGACCAACGGTATAAACAATATTTAAGGTCAGTCGACTTCATTCGTCAGTTCGTGTTCCCGGGTAGCTGCTGTCCTTCTAGAACCGCTATTCTTGAAGCCGTTACGAGTGCTTCCGACTTGCGGTTGGTCCATCTGGAAGAGATAGGTCCGCACTATGCGACGACGCTGCGGTTATGGCGTGAAGCGTTTATATCCAAACTGGATCAAGTTCGGTCGCTCGGGTATCCCGGGGAATTCATTCGCATGTGGGAGTTCTATCTCTGCTACTGCGAAGTTGGCTTCGCTGAGCGGCATGTTGGGAATGCACAGATCGTTCTGCACAAACCCCGATGCAAGATTGCTCCCATCCTTCCCATATTAGACGTTTTGCAAAGTTCGGTGGCACCCGATTGAGTATTTCTTTGCAGATTGGTACAGCATGGTCTGTCATGGCCGTCTTAATGGCCATCCTCTGGTGGATTCAAAACCGCAGTCACAACGCTGGGATTGTTGATGTCGCATGGTCGTTTGGAACGGGTTTGTGCGGAATATGGTTTGCATACTTCGGGGCGGGGGATTCTCTACGGAGGACTATCGTCGCTGTCCTGGTCGGGCTGTGGGGATTGAGGCTGGGAATTCATCTATTCAAGAGAGTCATGAGTGAAGCAGAAGATGGTCGGTACACCATGGCCCGGAAACGGTGGGGTGACAAAGCGCCGTTCTATATGTTCGTCTTCTTTCAAATCCAGGCTTTCTGGGCGGTAATGTTTTCTTTTCCAATGTTAGCGGCATCGGCTAATGCATCTAAGGGCAACCTTGTCCTAATCTGGATTGGAGTTGGCGTGTGGTTGACTGCAATCGCAGGGGAATCGATAGCTGATTTGCAACTTGCAAGGTTTCGTACCACTCCAGGCAATAAGGGTAAGGTCTGTGATAAAGGACTATGGGCCTGGTCCAGGCACCCTAACTATTTCTTCGAGTGGATCCACTGGTGGGCGTATGTGCTTCTTGCGGACGGAGGACCATTGGTAGGATTAGCCATCACAGGTCCAATTGTTATGTACCTCTTCTTAACACGGGTTACAGGAATCCCGATTACCGAAGCACGCTCCATCCAGAGTCGTGGCGATGCATATCGGGACTATCAGAAGTCTACAAGTGTGTTCTTCCCATGGCCACCGAGAAAAGGTAATTCAACCCATGCATGATTCCCTAACAAAATTTGCCATTGGGCTGGTCGAGACGGGTAATGTTCCTGACTCTGTCATTCGGGCTGGAATCCGCAGCGGTTGCCGAACACGGTTGAGCCGGGAACATTGTGAAGATGAGGATTCCCGCTTTGAGAGATTATTGGCCATGGCTAACGCCATGCGATCTGGCCAGATATCCCTGCAATCTGCTGCAGCAAATGACCAGCATTATGAATTGCCCCCTGAATTCTTTGGACTTGTGCTGGGGCGTCACAGAAAGTACAGTGGATGCTATTGGCCCACCGGCATTACCAATCTCAACGATGCCGAAGCAGAGAGTCTTAAACTGGTTTGTGAGCGTGCGGGGATAGTCGATGGAATGGACATTTTAGAATTGGGATGTGGGTGGGGTTCATTGACCCTGTGGATGGCTGCGAATTACCCAAAATCCAGAATTGTCGCCCTTTCCAACTCAGCTCCTCAGCGAGAGTATATCCATTCAACTGCCGGCAATAGGGGACTACCCAATGTGGAGGTAAGAACCGTTGATATTAATGATTTCCACACTTCCGAAATATTTGATCGAGTCGTATCCATTGAGATGTTTGAACACCTCTGGAACTACGAGTTATTGTTCGAACGCATCTCGACCTGGTTGAAACCAGATGGTCGACTGTTTGTCCACGTCTTCAGCCATGCAAAGTATGCGTACAAATATGATATTGAAGGGGTTGCCAGCTGGATGGCAAAATATTTCTTCACAGGCGGAATCATGCCCAGCCAAGAACT
>JBDUAM010000175.1:0-3636 GCA_040004655.1 Chthonomonadales bacterium
CTGCCGATACCGCCCTGATTATTAACAAAACGATGTTGAAAGAGGCAGGTCTCGATCCCAACCGGGCGCCGAAGACGGTTGAAGAACTGGATCACTATTGCGACCTCATCACCAAACGAATGCCGGACGGTCGACTCGAGAGAGTAGGCTTCATCCCAAGTGAACCGGGCTGGTGGAACTGGGCGTGGGGTGGAATGTTTGGCGGCAAAGTCTGGGATGGCGGAACAAAAATCAGGGCTAATTCCAAAGAGAACGTTCGGGCATTCACCTGGATACAGTCCTTCGCGAAAAAATATGGCGGATCGAACATTCAGGCGTTTAAGAGTGGCCTGGGTAAGTTCTCTGCTCCAGAAAATGGGTTCTTCTCAAACAAGGTCGCCATGGAGATCCAGGGCAACTGGATGTTCAATTTCATCAAGAAGTACGCCCCGCAGATGGAGCATCCTACCCGAACCTGGATGGTCGCACCGACGCCGTACCCTGCCGATCGACCTGATCTAGTGAACAACACTATTGTCGATCTCGATATCATTGGGATACCTCGCGGCGCCAAACATCCCAAAGAGGCCTTTGAATTTATCAAGTTTTTGCAGAGCGTCAAAGGGATGGAGATGCTCTGCTTGAAGCATGGCAAGCACACTCCGCTGATGAAGACCTCGCTCGGCTATTTTGAAACACACCCAAATCCGGATGTGCGGCTGTTTGCCGATCTGGCGCAGGGCAAAGCGACGGTATCTCCACCCAAACTGGGCATATGGCCGGAATACAAGGACGCCCTTGGAGCAGCCTTTGACGAAGTAATTCTTGATAAGCGGTCGCCGCAGGAAGCGCTAAATGCCGTTCAGGATCGTATGCAGGCAAAACTGGACCAGTACCTGAAACGCAAACGCTTGCGAGGAGAGTTACGGTGAACTCTCGCCGCGAGTCGCGAATGGCGCTGCTGTTTGTCGCCCCCTGGATTGTCGGGTTCAGTCTGTTTCTGCTCTACCCACTGGTTGCAAGTGTGATCTACAGTTTCTGCGACTACTCCGTGTTGAAGCCAGCGGTATACATCGGGGCGGACAACTATCGCGAAATCCTAAGCGACGAACTTTTCTGGACCTCCCTGAAAAATACCTTGGTCTATGCCGCCATGGCTCTGCCTGCGACAGCCATCACGGCGCTCGGACTGGCAATTCTTCTCAATTGCAAGGTGAAGGGCATTGCGGCGTTTCGGACAATGTTCTTCATCCCATCGCTGGTTCCGGTAGTGGCAGTCGCGGTTATCTGGCAGTTCATTCTAAATGGTCAGCACGGTCTGTTGAATGCTTTTCTAAGCCTCTTCCACGTTCGCGGTCCCGACTGGCTGGGCGATCCGGCATGGTCCAAACCAGCGCTCGCGCTCATTGCGGCATGGGCGGTTGGAAATCCCATGGTGATTTACCTTGCGGGCTTGCAGGACATTCCGGTCCAACTATACGAAGCTGCTGATCTGGATGGCGCGAAGTGGTTCTCCAAAACTCGACACATCACCTTGCCTATGCTTTCGCCTGTGATTCTGTTCAACATGATCATGGGAATCATCTCGACGCTCCAGATTTTCACGGTGCCATATGTGCTTGACAACCAGGGCGCTCCGGCCCATTCTATCTATTTCTATAGCATGTATCTCTTTGATAACGCGTTTGTGTACAACAAGATGGGTTACGCCTCGGCCATGGGCTGGATCATGTTTCTCATCATCGTAACACTCACGTTTGCAGCGCTGAAATTCAGTGACAGACATGTGCATTACAGTGGTGGATAGGTAGATGCGGGATCCAGTGATCAGAATAGACCGCAAGGTCGCTCCCGGTCGACAGAAGAACGCGTGGATCGTCTACCTCGCGCTCTCGTTGCTGGCAATTGCGTTTTTGTTCCCGTTCTTCTGGATGATCAATACCTCCATCAAACCGGTTGAGGAGACCATCAGGATTCCGCCGGTCTACATTCCCAGTCGAATTGTCTGGCAGAATTATCCCGCCGCGTGGGCCTACCAGTCCGAAACTCTGGGTTTCGTTCCGTATCTGCTCTACTTTCGTAACACGCTGCTGATCTGCGCGCTCAATGTGGTGGGTGCAGTCCTCTCCAATTCGCTGGTTGCCTATGCGTTTGCACGAATGAAATGGAAGTGGCGTGACCTTGCTTTCAGCGTCACACTGGCGACCATGATGGTGCCGTTCCCTGTGTTGATGGTTCCGACGTTTGCGCTGTTTCAAAAGTTGGGTTGGATCGGAACATTCCGTCCGCTCTGGATTCCCGCATGGTTTGGTGGAGCGTTCAACATCTTCCTGCTGCGGCAATTCTTCCGCACGATTCCATTTGAACTTTCTGAGGCGGCAAAGATCGACGGCGCTACTGAGTTTGAGACCTTTCGGCTGGTTATTCTGCCGTTGAGTAAATCGGCGCTGAGTGTGGTCGCGCTATTCACCCTGATGTACACTTGGAATGACTTTTTGGCGCCGCTCATCTACCTCAACAACCAGCGGCACTTTACGCTTGGACTCGGGTTGCAATTCTTCCAGAGTCAACAGGGTGGCACGGAGTGGAACTTGATGATGGCCGCCGCGACCATTGTTGTTCTCCCCGTTATTGCCATTTTCCTGTTGACACAAAAGCAGTTTATGGAAGGTATCGCCGTTACCGGGTTAAAGGGTTAACTCGTTGTCGGGAATGAATCAAGTTTGAATCCCGTATTTGCCAATATGAATCCAAAATATTTGCTGGCTATTTGTGTTGGGGGTGGGTTGGGAATCGCCTTGTGGTCATCCAGCGGCACGTCCGTTGCGCCCGACAAATTAACGAAAGTGGAGAGACCAAAAACTGTGCCCGATAATACTCCGAGAGCTGTAACCAAGACCGACGAAGAGTGGAAAAGGACGCTAACGCCGGAGCAATACGATGTTCTACGACAGAAGGGTACCGAGCGTCCGTTCACAGGCGAGTACACGAGCCTGCATGAAGATGGCACCTACACATGTGCCGGATGTGGAGCCATGTTATTTAAGTCGACCGGAAAGTTTGACTCCCACTGCGGATGGCCCAGCTTCTGGGAAGCAGTTGATAACGGCAACGTTGAGACCCACGAGGATAACAGCTACGGAATGCACCGAACGGAAGTGATCTGCAAAAAGTGCGGCGGCCACCTGGGACATCTTTTTGATGATGGTCCGCAGCCGACCGGGCAGCGTTACTGCATCAATTCCGCAAGCCTGAAGTTCAACAAAGAGGCGCCAAAGAAGTAGTGTGTGTGTTTATTGTCGACGGGGGAATCTAACCGTAGCAAGGATTCCCCCGCTGTTTTCCATCGTAAAGGTTCCACCAAGTCCACCCCGTACGAGGTCCGTTACAATCCTCAAGCCCAGGCTGGAGGTTTCTGCGGGCTCAAAATCACTCGGCAGTTCTTCTCCGTCGTTGAATACCCGAACAATTACCTCGTCGTTCACTTCTTCCAAATTGATCAAGATTCGACCGTCGTCAATGACCTTGAATCCGTGCTCAACGGCATTCTGTACGAGTTCGTTGATAACCAGCGCCAGTGATGTCGCTTGATCGAGCGGCAACTTGATATCCACGCCTTCGACCTTCGTAGTCAGGTGTTTACCCGGCGCCACCACG